>JALOBM010000064.1 GCA_023228285.1 Candidatus Cloacimonadota bacterium
GTATTCTTCTACATTAGCAGGTAAACAAGCAGTGATAGATCTGTATAACATCGAAGCGGGGAATGCCAGATGACAAATACATCAAGGAACACCCTCGTCCTGAGTAGCCTCTTAATTATGAGCGGAATGATCGGCTTTTTTATACTTAGAAGCGCCAAGCAGGATTTGAATCAAAAGAAAGCCGCAAACGATGCAATTTCCCAAGAGGCTGCGAATTTTAGCAAGCTTGTTTCAAACAGGGATAATCTGGAAAGCGAGCATGCAAAATACCAAGCCATGGCAGGATCACACGCCAAAATACTATTCAATAGAGACAGCTCAATAATAACCTACGACTACTTGTTGAAACTGCTCAAATTGTTGGGTCGAGACATAGAGTACGATTTTGGCATGTCCGCAAAATCCGAAGGCAATTATAATGAATATGTGATCTCGGGACAAAGCCACTACATGGATCTGGTGAGATTCACGCGGCAGTTGGAGTATCAAAGGCCGGTTCTGACAGTGGAAGATATCTCAATCTCCAGTGAGTCAGCTCGTTCGGACACAGTGAATTTTTCCATGATGTTTCGCACTCACTTCAAGGAAGGTGGGCTCTCTCCTGAGGAGATCAGCTACAAAAGTGTAAGTAAACCGGTGCAAGCCTTTGACCTTTTCAGAGCCCGATACACAGAAGAGATTCAAGATTATGATGAAGATCCCCGGTTGGTGAATTTGGACAACAACACACTCATTGCGATCAGCGACAAACGAGCTTTCCTGAGGGACAACCGAGGCATCATTCGTATTTTGAAAGAGGGAGACAAGGTTCTTTGGGGGCGTTTGTACAAGATCGACAGCCGCGAGCAAATGGCTGTGTTTAAAATAAATAAATACGGTTTCGAAGAAAACCAGACACTATACATGAACAACGAAAACTGAGGCCATGATGAACAAAATAATGATTGCTACAAGCTGCCTGACTCTGATTTTCGGTGGATGGCTCTTTGCCCAAAACACAGCACAGTATATACAGGAAAAAGTAAGTATGTCCGAAATGACGCATATCAACAATGCTGTGCGAATCCTGGAGAACTTTAGTGAAGAGGAAGAAGGGAAAAAACTGATTAACCTATCTAGCTACAACGGCAACATCAATGTCCCCATACAAAATATGCAATGGCGACAAGCGCTCGAATTGATCGCATTACAGAATAAATTGGTTTTGGAAGAAGGGGTAGGTTATTTGGCTTTTAGAGACACCAAAGAATCTGTGATAGCAGCTGCAAATGCGCTGGAAGAACTGGATCCCGAAACCAAACAATTGGTGGAAGATGCTCTCACCAAACAGGTGAGGATCAAAGCAGTGGCCATGCTTGCCGACAGAAGCTATCTGAAAAATCTGGGTATCGACTGGTCAAGCGTATTTAACGGAAAAGTAACCGTGAAAGCAGGATTTGCAGGTGCTTCGCAGCTGAGTTCTCCCCTTACTTTGAGTGGTTCCGGTACTGCAGATGTGGGCGACTATAGTGTGGATATAAACACTCTAATCCGTACCATCGAGTCGAACCAGAAGGGTAGTATCCTTGCTGAACCCAGTATCCTGGTGAGCAGCGGAAAAACTGGGCGTATCCAGGTTGGTCAGGACATCTCAATAAAAACAGCCGATGAAGCGGGTAACACTTTAGATTCTTTCTTCTCTACAGGTATTATCATGGACGTAAGTCCTTTAGTTGTAGATGTGAATGGTGAAGACCTGATCATGATGAAACTCTCTATAGAGCGTTCCAGCGGGCAGCCCTCTGAGATTTCCACAGTTATCACCAAAAGCACTTCTTCCACGGAACTGATCATGTATGATAATGAAGAAACAGTGATTGCCGGGCTCTTTGACACGGATGAGGTTGTCACACGCAGTGGAATACCGATACTGAAGGATTTACCTTGGTGGTTCCTTGGAATTCGCTACCTTACTGGTTACAATTCGGTGGAACGTAAAGAACGCGAACTTATCATCACTATTAAAGCTGAGATTGTTGATTCTGCCTTGGACCGTTTACTGGAAAGCAGAGCAATGGATGCGGAAGTGCAACCGTAGAATAAAACTGAGGGCTTCATGCGAATATCATCCAGGCTGCTGTTACTATTTATAGTCATTGCGATAGTATTCACAGCATTCTTTTATCTATTTTATCACATCAAGCGTGAAGAAATGCGCTTGTATACCGAAAGCGACCACATCCAGCGTAGTCATACCATAGAAACCATCCTGGATATCAAAGCAGGAGAGCAGAAGCTGCTAGGAGAGTCCTTCTCGGTCTCAGACGGTTTGTACAACTACATAAACAACCGTGATCCAGAATGGGCTATTAAAAATCTAGATATTATCAATACCGTATTTGGCTATACTTTATTGCAGATATACGACAGCAATGGATCGAAAATCTATAGTAGTACCCTGGAAACGAATCCTGGATTTTCCGAATATACTTTGGAACCATCAGTTATCGATGATCTTCGCAATGGCGGAACAACAGGTTTTTACGACATCTTCCATCAACATACAATGTTCTGTTCCATAGCATCAATCCATCCCGGTTATGATCCTCTACGCGAGAGCAATCCAGTAGGATTTATTTTAATTGCCAGGGTCTTCGATTATCCGTATTTGAAGTACCTATCCTCCGAGTTGAACTATAATATCAGTATTACCCGGCATAATCCCGGTGAGGAGATCAGTACAGAGAGTTACGATACAAACATCATCATAGCCCTGAAGAATAATAGGAACGATACCATAGCTTGGTTGAGTTTTGGCAGTTCAAATCCATTCCTGCAGCGCTTGCGCAGCTTAGGCAACCTGATTCTGTTCGGGACGATCGGCTTCATCTTTGTATTTCTAATGATGCAGTTCTTTTTGATCCAACAATGGATCAGTCAACCCATGAGCCTAATATCCCAGAGCTTGAAGACTAATGATCCGAGCATCATCCACGATCTCAGTAAAAAGGGTAATGAGTTTGCTGATGTGGCAAACCTGATTGAGCGGTTCTTTGATCAAAAAGAAGAACTGATCAACGAAATCGAAGAGCGTGCCCGCACAGAAGCCCGCTTGCGTGAGATCGAAGAACAGACTCGAAAGATTATCCTGACTATTCCGGAATCTGTGGTAGTGACCGATCTGGACGGACATATCCTTAGCGTAAATGACGAGAGTTTGAAGATATATAAGTTTGAAAGCGAAGCGGAGATCATCAAACGTAGTCTCAAACTGGAAGATTTGGTGATTGGCCCCGATCGTCAGCACATAAAAAGAATGTTCCAAGATCTCTACAAGGGCATCTATGTAAAGAACCAAGAACTCATATTCCGTGATAGTTTGGGCGAGAGTATCCCATGCCTGATCAGCGCATCTGTGATCTTGGACGATTACAACAAACCCGGTAAACTGGTCTTTGTTGCTCGTGATCTTACAGATATAAAAAGCTTGGAATCCCAATTGCGTCAGTCGCAAAAGATGGAGTCCATCGGGACCATGGCAGGCGGAATAGCTCACGATTTCAACAACATTATTACAATTATTGCTGGTTATATCGCTCTGTCAACTGGAAAGATAGAACACTGCGCAGAAGCTCAGCATGATCTTGATGAAGCCCTCAAAGCATGCCTTAGAGCCAAGAGCCTGATCGGCAAGATTCTCACCTTCACCCGCAAGGGCGAAACTGATGTAGGCGAGGTAGTGCTTGCCGATATCCTGGAAGATACCTTACCCATGATCCGAGCAATCATTCCGGTACAAGTCTCAATCAATACAGATATCAAGAGCCAAAGCTTTGCCCGGGTGGATGAAACGGAAATGCAGCAGGTACTGTTGAACTTGGCAACAAATGCTGTGCATGCCATGCAACCTGATGGGGGCTCTCTCAGCATTTGTCTTGATGAGGTCAGCGGTTTTGATATCTTAGGACTGGATCCCAAGGTACAGTTCGAGAGTAAATACTTACATCTGGAAGTAAGCGACACCGGAAGCGGGATTGCGCCGGAGCTAGTCTCACGCATCTTCGATCCATATTTCAGCACCAAGGCCTCCGGAGAAGGTACGGGACTGGGTCTCTCCATTGTTCATGGCATAGTAAGCGGATATCGCGGATTTATAAATGTACACAGCAACGTAGGTGAAGGCAGCACTTTCCACATTTATTTACCGGCAATTGATGCAGCAAAAGTAAAGAAGAAAGCACGCAGCACAAGGGATTACCCCTTTATTCCCGCAAAAGTACTGATAGTGGACGACGAACCGTCCCTAATAGATATCTTCTCTCAATCCTTACAGGCTGCAGGTTATCACACCGTATCCTTTACCGATTCTCAGGAAGCACTGGATGCCTATAGAGATGCTGAAGCCCCCTTTGATATCATCATAGCCGATATCAATATGCCGGTGATGGATGGTTTGAAGCTGGTTAGCAAAGCCTTGGAGCTGCGCAAGGCTCCGGTAATCCTCTATACGGGATTTATGGATCCTGCTCAACAGAAAAAAGCTGATGCTATCACACACAAAATTATCCTGAATAAACCGATAATGCCAGACGATATGATAAAAGCCGTAAGACGCTCTATGCATGAGTTTTACACAAAGCGGAACAAGGCTAAAGAAAGTGATAGTGGATAAATAGTCACACTCTGTCGGGGTAGTGTGAAAGAAATCTCTTTACACGATCTGTAGCGCGTCAATAATGTCTCACATGTCTGAGTTAGTGTTCAAAAAATACAACAGGGGTTGTCCCAAAGGGGTATATAGATGACAAAGATTCTGGTAATTGAGGACGAAGACAGCTTTCGCAGAGTACTGGTACAAATGCTCACCAAGGCTGGTTATGACGTCCGTCAGGCAGGGGATGGCAATCAAGCGTTGGAGGTATGTGCGCAGTTTTGTCCGGATTTGGTGCTTACAGACATCATCATGCCGGATAAAGAAGGTTTGGAAACCATCCAGGAGCTTCTGGAGCTTTGTCCCACGATAAGGATTGTAGCAATGAGCGGTGGAGGGAAATTTGGCCCCGATAGCTATTTACCTTTAGCAGAGAAGTTAGGCGCTAAAGCCACTTTGCAGAAACCCTTTATGCGCGAGGAAATGCTGGCGACTATTGCGCGTGTGTTAGCGGAAGATTAGAGTACATCCCGCAAAGCTCGTTGAATCCCGTCCATCCTGTTTTGATTACTAAATCGGGTGCTTATGTCCTTTGATAAGGTCACTCGATCCACTTCCTTATCCATCAATATTTTCAAGCCTTCAATCAGAGCTTTTGTACTGCGTTCCCGGATGATATGGCCATATTCTCCAATGATGGTCGGAATACCAGCGACATCCGATCCCAAGGCTTTGCATCCATATAGCATGGCTTCCATCAAAGCGTTTGGCATCCCCTCAGAGATTGATACCTGCACATATATATCGCTTTCACTCATTAACCTCAAAACTTCAGAGTGTTCCATTTTGGCATGAATCCGGAGGTTTGGCACAGCGGATAGTTTGTGTCTCGGCTCCAGAGTATCCCTCCATCTATCTTGGATGCCCACAATTATGAACTGCCAACAGGGGAAAGCCTTTGCTGCATCTATCAAAAGGTCGTAGCCTTTGTTGTAAAAATCCTCCAATCGTGGGGTACTGCCAACGCTAAGTATCTGCTGTTGCCTGACCAGATTGATTGTGCTGGGCGCGCTACCGGTGATGCTGTTGTACACAGTAACGGCTCGAGTCTTTAGCTCCGGGATCAGCTTGAATACTCCTTCGGGATGCCCGCTGCTATTATAATAGTAGTTGTTAGAACTTAACAGTGCTTCATGATTGGCAATTATCAAGTCACAGTGTTTCAAGGCATAAATCGCACAAAATCTGCGCAGAGCATGGTGATATACTCCATAAGCATACTCATGATAGTGTACCGCATCATATCCGCCGATAAAAATTACTGCTTTGCGCTGAAACACTTTCGCAGCCAAGACCATCACAAATGCATGATAATCCGCAAACCAGCACAAACACAGCTTGGCGCTAGAATGACGTAGTATTTTAGTGACGATACTCCATAAATGCAACAAATAAGTCCATTTACCTTTGCTCTGATGCAAGCATATGCTATGAACGGGCATTATGCTCATCAGGATATCCTCATCCACTTGTATGAAGGGACTATGGTTGGGATAAAAGAATAGCGCCTTCACTTCCTGCCTCGTTTTAGAATACCAGAGATAATACTACGACCCAGCTCCAGGTCGTAAGGTTTTATTACTCTTAGGATGCGGGCAATCCCGTAGTAGAGCAACATATAGATCGTGCCACCAAGGGTCATGCGCAAGAATGAATTGGGGATTAAGCCCGATACAGGGACTACAACAAACACAGGAAGTAATGCAGCGCAGAGGTTCGTAAGTATGCTCTGAAGCGGAAACATATCCAGTAGCTTCAATCCCATACAATATCGCATCTGAAACAGATATACAAGCACGATAAACCAGGATACTATCACGGTGGCAATAGCTGCTCCCACCATGCCGAAGGTTCTGATCAAGATATAATTCAAAATCACATTCAGGATCAGCATGATCAAGGAATCTAACATTACCAGTTTCGTCTTGCCCAAAGCCTGAAAGACGAGACCATAGGTTGCAACACGTAAGGGTAGAATCAGGAGATATACTTTAAAATAGAGCGCAGAAGAAACATAAATGGCTCCGTAGATAACGAACATGAATTCCGTTGCAAAAATAAAGAATACGGTAGCCAGAGGAAACACTATGATGCTGTTTTTGCGCACTGAAGCGCTAAAGATGGCTGCCATATCTGCTTTGCTACTGGAACTCATGTTTGGTAACAAGACGGCATTGACGGAGTTTATCAAGATGCCGATAAGCGGTAATTCCAAAGCTCCCAAAGAAAACACCGCAAACTCCTCTGGCTTGAAGAATCCCGAGATCATCAATTTGTCCAATTGTACGCTCAGAACCCCCACCAGCAAGGAAAGTCCCAAAGGTATGGTGTAAGCCAGTTGCTCTTTGAATCCGGCGTAGTTTTGCAGTGACCATCCCGCCTTGAGGCTGCGCAAGCCCCATTCTGCCCATAACCACTGCAGTAACGCAGATACAATCAACGCTGCTACTATATAGCGCATATCTCGAAAAATGAGTGCGCTTCCCAATACAAGGACAAAGTCGCAGCTAATGGCAAAGATCGAAAATGTAGCAGACTTCAACGGTTGTTTTAGCCCTAGCAGGATGGAACTATACATCTGTGTAACGAAGAGCAAGAGCGGATAGATGCTGTAGGGAATCAATAGATACTGCAAATCCGGATTGTTGAAGCTGTGGGCGATGAAAGAACGGGAACAGAAGATGATCAAAGCGCATAAAACAGCCAGAAATGACACCACATGCAAGGTTCTGGAGATCAGTCTCTTTGTTTTTTCGGGATCATCGGATTTGGGTATATAATATAATAGGCTTTGCGGAAAGCCCAACAGCAGAATACCGGACAGAGTGCCATAGATCAGAAACAGCTGCCGATAGGTTCCCAAATCTGCAGGGCTCAAGATTCTGGCGAGGGCAATTCCGATTAGAGTCTTGATTGAAAAGCGGACAAAATCTGCCAGGGTCAGCAATCCGGCTTGCCGGGATAAATCACTCATACAACGAAGATCCCAGAGTTACAGGGATGTAGTATTTAGTTTCATCGCCCTCTCTAAACGCAGTGAAAAAATAATTCCCGGCCACTACAGTGTCCACTCCGTTTGGTTTCCCATTCCAAAAGATCTGATGAGGGCCTTTCAAAAGATACTGCTCTTTGCTGTAGATCGTCTTCATATCTTTATTACACAAGCCCCAGGTCCATCGTCCGCCAAGGGGAACTTCCAAAGATATCACATACGATCCAGCCAGTGCTTCAAATCTGGCGTCCACGGCTTTCTTATTTGGATCCAGCGCAGAAGCAAGCTGTACCTCTGGTACTATTACTTCTTCTTTTACTTCTGCATCTTCGAGAGGAGGGTAGGCCAGATTAGCCAGGCTTATCAAGGCATTGTTCTTCTTTATCCCTTCATAGCTAAACAAGGCAATTCCCGCAAATTCGCCATCCCGAATCAGAGCGATACGTTTGTTTATGTGAGTAATGTTGTAGCGAGGGCTATCCAAGGGCATCAACGACACTCCGTTGGCATTCCAGGCTCTCAGCCCAATAATCAGTTTCTTCTCATATCCTCTCTGTTTCATATCTGTCAATTGATCTCTAAAGTCGCCATAATCTAAGGTATAAGCCATAGGGTAGATTCTGTCTATGATACCCTTATCCAACCAGTCATACCAATCCTGAGCATATGCTATTCTGGCATCGTATATGGTTGAAAACACTGCAGCACTAAGTATTATCTTGGGATTGATACTCTTTATGCGGTGATAACATTTGCTCACAAAATCGCTGATCTGACGTGTACGCCATTCATTCCAGCTTAGTACCTCTCCTTGCTTCTTGGCTTGTTCGTACCTGGCTACAGATCTGGGATGATAACCCCACTTGGAGCTGGGATAGCGTATATAGTCCAGATGAAGTCCGTCAAGATCGGGATATCCCGCCACGATGTCGCTAAAAACATTCAGTAGATAGTCCTGAACCTCTGGGACACCGGGATCTATAAAATAGCCAAATTGCTCGGAGCTGCGCATCGGATTTCCTTGTGCATCGTGCGTAAACCAATGCCGATAGTTTTGATACATATAGTTTTCCGCAACGAGTTCCTGCTTCAAGGGAGTGGCATTGAACACTATTACCCAAGCCTGAACCTTCAAATGATGGGCATGAGCTTGCCTTATGATGTACTCCAGGGGGTCAAAACCGTCATCTTCCAGGATGTAGCTGCGAGGTTCCGGATTAAAGTACCTATATCCAGTCCTATTGGGAGTATAAAGTGCGTCTGAGCGGTAGCGAACTTCCACCAGTAGTTCATTTTGATGGTTTTGTACAGCATCATCGATAAGCTCGTCTATTGCCTCCGGGCTTTTTATATCCCAAGGTAAAACCCATAATGACCGAAGTTCAGCAGATAATGCCGTGAGAGCTGTCAGAATCAATATCAGTATCTCCAATCGTTTCATTTATCTTTATTAACCTCTACTTGAGTTGATCCATCGGAAAGCTGGAGCTTCAGAACATCTCCTGTGTTCAGTTCCCTTATACTTCGCACCAAGTGATTGTCCTTCATCGCCAATGCCCAGCCTTTTTGCAGCATATTGTCCGGCGAAAGCTGAGCCAGCAATCCAGCTTTAGCTTTTAGCTCCATCGTATGTTGAGCGAGAATGTTGTGTCCCAACACACGCAGCTGACCAGCCAGATTATTCAGATTGTCCTGTCCACGGTCGATCTTTCCTTTTAACCTCGCATCAGCGCTGTTGAATAACCTCTGTTGCGCATTATGGAGAGCAATTTGCGGTTCACGGATGAAGTGCCTGATGTTCTTTAGCGCCATATCAGCCATGTCAAAGCGTTGCTGATAATCTTGCCACAAGCGTTGAGGATGATAGCGGGAGAGCTTCAGTGTAAGCTCGCTTAGTTGTTGAAGGCTCTGCCCCAGATTGTGCTTTATACTTAAAGCCAAACGCTGTTGCATTGATGATAGGTAGGAGATCAGATCATCCTTGTTCGGTACGGCTATCTCAGCAGCCGCAGAAGGTGTGGGTGCTCTGAGATCGGCTACAAAATCGCTAATACTAAAGTCAATTTCGTGCCCTACAGCCGATATAATTGGTATCTTGGATACAAATATTGCTCGCGCTAGATCTTCATCATTGAAGCAAAATAGATCCTCTTGCGAACCACCGCCCCGGGTGATAATGATGAGATCGACATTAGCAGCGGTATTGAAGTACTCAATACCTCTGATCAATGTTGCGGGAGCATCTTTTCCCTGCACCAAAGCTGGGTAAACGAGGGCTTCTACTGGATAACGCCGTTTCAGGATGTTTCCAATATCTTGTAAAGCCGCTCCGGTAGGAGATGTAACGATTCCGATCCGCTCCGGGTAGGGGGGCAGTTTCTTCTTGCTTGTCGCGTCAAACAAACCTTCGGCATTTAGTTTCTTTTTTAAAGCTTCGATGCGCGCTTGCATCTCTCCGATCCCGGCAGGAACCATGGAGCTTACATTGAGGTTGTAGCTACCGCTTTTTTCGTATAGAGTAATCTTGCCAAAACAGATCACGCTCTGTCCATCACTTGGCTTGAAGTTGATATTGTAGTTGGCGTTCTTGAAAAAAGTGCAGCGTAAAGTGGCATACTCATCTTTGAGATTGAAGTAAATATGTCCCGAACTGTGATGCACAAAGTTCGATATCTCGCCCTTTACATACAAGGGTTCTATGCTGCTTTCGATCACTTGCCGAATGTGGCGGGAAATCTCAAATACGCTGAAAACTTGAATATTATCCATAAGGAAGCAGTAAATGACCATCTGCTTTTTTTGTCAACAAGCTTCGATGGATACTGAACTTGAGGACAGCTCTATTATGGATGATCGTTATATTGG
>JALOBM010000065.1 GCA_023228285.1 Candidatus Cloacimonadota bacterium
TCATCAACGCTGTATCTACCAAGCAAGGAAAGCGCGCAGAACTGGAAATTATTGAGTAAATGACTGCCCCTCACCTAATCGGAATCGGCAGACTGGGCGGGCAAGACAGTGAAGGTTGGCATCACGTGATGGTTCGGCCTGAATACCAAGAGGTCTTTCGTCACTATGTTGATCTGTATTTGATCTTTGAAGAAAATAGAGTGTTTTACGTAACTATCAGTGATAGGAAGCAATGCGATAAAAAGACATATGTGCGCTTTGCCGAAGATGGCATAGCAGATGAACGCAAGCTACACCGGGAGACCATCCTTGCCATCTCCGAAGATGCTGGAGAGGACGAGGAAGAAAGCCTGTTGGGGCTGGATGTGGTATATAACGGCAGCCTTCTGGGTTGTGTGGTAGATGTGTTTTTCAATGGCGCTCAAGATGTTCTGGTGATAGCTACAGCCTTGGATACGGAGCTTTTGGTACCCTATGTGGAACATTATCTGTCCACTCGGGATCCGGGAAGCGACGTCATCTTCCTGAAAAACATGGAAGATCTTCTATATACCAATGGCTTAGCCTTGCAAGACAATGTGATAATCCCTTGCGAAGATGAAGATTAGCGTACTTAGCCTCTTCCCGGAGTCATTTTCCGGTTTTTTGGGCACCAGTATGGTGGCGAGAGCGCTGCAACAAGGTGCCATAGATGTGAAATTGGATGATATTCGGGCTTATAGCCAGGATAAACATCACCAAACTGACGACTATCCCTACGGAGGTTTCGCCGGGATGGTGGCCACACCTCAACCTCTTTGGGATGCCATCAAGGCACATCTGAAGGAGGGTCCGGCGCCGGTGATCTATTTTACACCTCAAGGAAGACGGCTGAATCAAAGAATCTTATTGGATTATGCCACAGAAGCTCGCATCATTCTCATCTGTGGACATTACAAGGAGATCGATCAGCGTATCCGCCGTCTGGCGGTGTCTGACGAGATTTCTATAGGAGACTTTGTCCTGAGTGGGGGAGAGCTGGCAGCGCAAGTGTTTATTGACGGCTTGGCAAGACTGCAGGATGGCGTGTTGAACGACATCACAAGTGCACACAGTGATTCATTTTATCATGGTATGCTGGGATTTCCGTGTTATACGCGCCCTGAAGTGTTTATGGGACAATCTGTTCCAGACATACTTCGTAGGGGTAATCACAGTAAAATCGAAGAATGGGCGGAAACCCAGGCAAAGTTTTTAACCAAAACCCGCAGACCAGATTTGCTATAAGCAATGCCCCCAAGGGCTATGTAACCAATCAGGAAAGCAGGATTCTAGATCAATCCTTTTATGTGAAGTGCGGAACTATCCGGTATTTCCGGTGTTTTCGATAAGCCTCTCCCACAAATGGAGGGAGCATTGATAAGGTTCAGTCTCACAGCGTTAGTCCGGTTTTATGCGCAGAGAACGGGCGATACAGAAGCTGTGATTTGCGCCGTACCTCACATCCACAGAATTCCGCTTCTCCGAGTATATATATGGGAGGAACCCAATGGATATTCTGCAACAAATAGGCAGAGACCAAATCAGAACTGATTTTCCGGATTACCGCGTTGGCGATACCGTGAAAGTCCATTATAAAATAAAAGAAGGCAGTAAAGAACGTATTCAGGTCTTCCAAGGCATCGTGATCCAAAAACGTGGTGCTGGCGTTTCCAGGTCCTTCACTGTTCGTAAGGTTTCCAGCGGAGTGGGTGTGGAAAGAGTATTTCCACAGAACTCACCCAATATCGACAAACTAGAGATCGTACGCCATGGCCAGGTTCGCAGAGCGAAACTCTTCTATCTGCGTCAAGCCAAGGGCAAAGCGGGCAGAATCAAAGAACGCAGAAGATTTACTGCTTAGTTACTTGAAACACTCCTTAGCCCCTTGGTCCATAATACATCAAGGGGCTTTCTCTTTTTAATTGAAGGAACGTGTATGCTGAGAATACTGTACTACGAAAGAACCAATATATGTCTTGAAATCGCCATAGAAGAAGAGACAATCACTCGTATTGTGTTTTGTAAGAAAGCGCTAAACCATCTGGTAGAAAACGATTTTGAACGGGAAGTACTTCGCCAGTTTGATGAGTATTTCGCCGGAGATAGGTGTGAGTTTGATCTACCATTTTTTGCCACCGGAACTCCTTTTCAACTGATGGTTTGGGAACAACTGCTCAAGATCGCTTATGGAGAGACAGTCTCCTACAAAGAATTGGCCTCCCGCATTGGTAAACCGAATGCGCAACGTGCAGTGGGTAATGCCTTGAATAAAAACAAGATAGTCATCATTGTCCCTTGTCACAGGGTGATTGCCTCCGACGGAAGTCAGGGTGGCTTCGGGGGGGACGGTAGCATCAAAAAGATGCTGCTGGATCTGGAGCACAAGTTCAAGGTGGGCTTATGATTATCGGGGTAGGTACTGACATCGTAGAGATTGGCCGCATAGATCGGCTTTTGGATAGAAATCCTCGCTTTGTAGACAAGGTCTTCAGCTCTGCTGAAATTGAATACTGTAGCTCCAAAGCCAATCCTGCCCAGAGTTTTGCCGCGCGCTTTGCCGCAAAGGAAGCCTTTCTGAAGTCCCTGGGAACAGGCTGGGATCAGGGTATTTCCTGGCAGGAAATTGAGGTTATGAACGACAACCAGGGTAAGCCAGATATCCGGCTATGCGGAAAAGCCAAAGAATTGGCAGAACAAAAAGGAATCCGGCTTATCCATCTTTCATTAAGTCATGAGAAACAATACGCGGTGGCATCTGTTATAGCCGAAGGTTGAAAGGCTTTGAAAATACGAGAATTGCTTGACAGCAGGGATTATCAAAATATCCTGGCTCAACTGAGGTGAATATGACGGACGCCATAGTATTTTTAGGAATCCAGAGCAGTGGTAAAGGCACTCAAGCCAAGCTGCTGGCCGATCGTACAGGATTCAAGCATATCAATATTGGAGACCTGCTAAGGGAGCAAATCAGCCTTGGCACGGACATCGGTAAACAGATAGAAAGTATTATCAGGAGAGGAGATCTGGTGTCGGATAATCTGGTGTTTGAGCTCCTTGACAGCTCCATACCAGAGGAGTGTCCAGGCCTGATATTCGACGGCTTTCCCCGCACCATGCCCCAAGCGGAGCATCTGGTACGTCACTATCGTTTAGCTCGGGTATATTATCTTGATCTATCGGAAAAGCAAGCTTTTGAGCGTATAGATGGTCGCAGAGTATGCGAGACATGTGGCAGAAACTACCACCTGATTCACCATCCTCCAAAGCATGAAGGCTTGTGCGATGACTGTGGTGCTGCTTTAATTACCAGGACGGACGATGCTCCAGCGGCAATCAGGAAGCGGATCAAGGCATTCTACGAGGAGACTTTTGCCCTAAAGACCTTTTTTGAACAGAAAGGTCTCCTGCTCAGCATTTCGGCACAAGCTACGGTTGATGAAGTTCAAGCGGCTATTTGGGCAGATATGATGTTGGAATAAACAATGTCTAAACCCCGCGATAAAGGACTGTTGACAAATATCAAAGCCTTGGCCTATCCAGTTGCGGCATGGAGTTTTGCTGTTCTGTTTCTGGAGAGTATTATCCGCCCGTTGATGAATTACGGCTTGCTGGAACTAATCACAGCCGGCGTCAATCTGCTCTTGCTCTACTTTATTATCATTGGCCGTTTATTGGTAAAGGACTCCGGGAAACAGACCGTTCCGTTGCGTTTCGACATTATTATGCTGCTCCTGGGCGGGCTTTTGATGTTTTATCAGGCCAAGTATGTGATCTTTTTCCTGCTGATCCGGCAGACCTACTTTATCATTCAATACATGCTCTTTCACGCCTTTGACGGCAAGCTGTACAAGACTCTCACAAGCAATCCCCCAGTATCATTAATGCTTAGTTTTGCCCTTGTGATACTGATAGGTACTGTTCTCTTGATGTTGCCGGAAGCATCCGTTCAAAAGCAGGTGACTCCATTTATTGATGCTCTATTTACTGCTACTTCAGCTACCTGCGTTACAGGTTTGAGCGTTCAGGACACAGGTGGATACTTCAGCCTCTTTGGCCAATTGGTGATATTAGCTTTAATCCAGGTGGGTGGATTGGGCATCATGACGATTTCGACTGCCTTTGCTCTCATCATGGGACGCCGCCTTACGCTAAAGCTTGAGAACGTAATGCATAGTGTAGTGGGCGACAACGAGCGTTTGGATATGTTTCAGCTGTTGAAGAATATCGTGATAGTTACTGTGATAATCGAGATGATCGGGGCTATTTTGCTCTTTTTTGGGTTTGCCCGGACTCTGTCTCCTTCACAAGCTATGTACAATGCGATATTCGTATCCATTTCGGCCTTTTGTAATGCGGGTTTTTCGTTGTTTAGCAATTCCTTGATGAGCTATGTGGACGATCCTGTAGTGAACCTTACCATTACATCTCTTATTATACTGGGAGGCATCGGCTTTGCTGTGATAATCGATCTATATCGTTATGCTTTTAAACTGGATAAAGTGCGAAAACTGAGTTTGCACTCAAAGATTGTGTTATCCGTATCAGCAATCCTTGTGCTTGTTGGCCTTGTGTGTCTCTACATAACCGAATACAATGGTGTAATGCAAGATTTCAGCATCAGCCGAAGGCTCCTGAGTTCATTGTTTCAATCGGTCTCTGCCAGGACAGCAGGTTTCAACACTGTGGACATCACGAGTATAAGCCCAGCTTCAGTACTGGTGTTTCTGATCATGATGTTCATAGGAGCTTCTCCGGGTTCCACCGGTGGCGGAGTAAAGACCACTACCTTTGCTGTATTGATTCTATCGGTAACCAGCATGTTGCGGGGACGCAGAGAGTTAAGCCTCTTCAACCGTCGTATAGCTTTGTCAAACTTCCGCGAGGCTGCCAGCCTGGTTACGCTGTCTTTGGGAATCGTCTTCATTGTAGCTTTTCTGCTCTTTTTGGTGGAGAGCCTTCCTTTTGACAAGCTCATGTTTGAGGTCATCTCTGCTTTTGGAACGGTTGGACTTTCGATGGGTATAACGGCAAAACTGAGTGCTGCCGGAAAAATACTGATAACAATTCTGATGTACATCGGGCGCATTGGTCCGCTCACTCTTATTTATGCGCTTTCGATGCGTAAACATGAGCCAAACATACAATATGCAGAAGAAAAGATAGCCATCGGCTAAGGAGCAAATAATGGCAAGATACGCCGTAATTGGACTGGGAAGATTTGGAATGACCGTTGCCAATATCCTCAGCGAAAGCGGAATGGACGTGATAGCGATAGATAAAAGCCAGGAACTGGTGGATGAGGTATCCGGCAGAGTAACTTCCGCAATCTGTATGGATTCCACAGATGAAGCAGCCTTGAGGTCTCAAAACCTGAATGAAGCAGATGCTGTGATTATCGGCATCGGCAGCAACATCCAGGAAAGCATCCTTACTGCCGCAATTCTGAGAAAGATCGGAGTGGGTATCATCTATGCCAAAGTGGAGAATCGCCTTCACGGACGCATTTTGGAACTCATTGGAGTGCAAAACATTCTCTTACCGGAAGAGATCGTGGGTACCCAGCTTGCCAAAACGCTGATCTCAAAGAACGTACGTGAATACATCATCCTCTCCAGCGGTCATGTAGTTATGGAGATGGTGGCACCACGGGAGTTTGTGGGCAAAGACCTGCAGGAGTTATCCTTGCCTTCCACTCGCGGCGTGAATGTAATTGCCATCAAGTACAACTCACTGTCCATAACCGAAGACGGACGCAATGTTGTGGAGAAAAAGATGAACGACATGCCCGGTGCGAATGATACCATAAACGAAGGCGACATCCTGATTATGATGGGCCCCAAAGGCAATGTGGATAAATTGATCTACGACACCACCATTAGGAAGGATTAAGATGAAACGCTCCATAAAAAATCGTTATCACCTCATGATCGGTATTTTGTTCGCTCTCACTGTACTGCAATTTGTTGCGGTTCTCTTTACTATCGCCCAAGCTGACAACCTTCATACATTGGCCAGCGACATTCAATCCATCATGATTGTATTCCTGTTTGGGATATTCATTTACCTGGTAGTAATCTACAACTATCTGCCTTTCCGCCTGCATCGGGCTGTAAAGCGGGTGGAAGACCTCATCAATGAGATCTCAAACGGAAATTACCAGATCGATATAGATAGCTCTATTTACGAGCATGACAGCGATTTCGAAGAACTGATCTACGCTCTGCAAAAAATGCTGGAGATCATCATTCGGTTCGATTCTGCCAAAGCCGATAAGATCTACGAACACCATCAGCGCATCAACCAACTCATCAATCTCTTGCCACAGGTGGTGATGATTGTAAACATCAACGGCGATCTGGTGTATATTAATGATGTCTTTCGCAAGCGCTTTCCGCATATCAGCGATGTGGGAAATCTAAACGAAGTGATAATGAAGGATGATTTTGACAACCAGATATTCACAATGATTACAGAATCCCTTCGCTTCGGTAACAACATCTATGACGAAAGCGTGAACTCCAAAGGATCTGCAAAGATCGCCCTGATCAAAGGCTCCATCATTCGTAACCGTAAAGGAGGTGCTTCGGGCGGAGTCTACACTGTGGAGATAGTTGGTGAACCAACAGAAGATTAGGATAGTTTACGAGGGCGACGAACCGATACGCTTGGACAAGCATCTTGCCAATCTGCGCTTGCAAGAGTTGCATTCCCGTAGTTTTATCGAGAGCTTGATAACCGAAGATCGCATCCTGGTAAACAATGTACCTGTAAAGAAAAGCTATCCTTTGAACAAAGGGGACGAGATCAGCCTGAAACTGCCCGATCCACCGGATTATAACCTAAATCCTGAAGATATCCCGCTGGATGTGGTATATGAAGACGACTATCTTGCGGTAGTTAACAAAGCTGCTGGCATGATCGTGCATCCGGGGCATGGAAATCCGGACGGCACTTTGGTGAACGCAATTCTATACCGGTTTGGCAGCAATCTTTCCAGCGGCAGCGACAACAATCGTCCCGGCATTGTTCACCGCTTGGACCGAGGAACCTCGGGACTTATCATTATTGCCAAGACAGACAGTGCTCAAGCGGAATTGAACCACATGTTTGCCCGCAGGGAAATCCACAAAACCTATCTGACAATAACCAGCGGAATTCCGGAACCAAGTGAAGGCAGTATCGAGTGTCACATCGGCCGTTCTCTTAGCAATCCTCGCCAGATGTGTGTCACAGATGCGGGAAAGTGGTCACTGTCTCACTACAAGATCATCAAATATTATCATTACTTTGCCCTGGTGAAGGTAAAGCTGGAAACAGGACGGATGCATCAAATCCGGGTTCAGTTTGCTCACCATCATGTTCCCCTTTTGGGCGATTTACTTTACAACACTCGCCGCCAAGTACATTCCCTGATGCCTCAGAACATGAAACGTAAAGCAACCGAGCTTCTAGCAAATCATCTGTTGCGGCAGGCCTTGCATTCATGGCGGCTGGAATTTATACATCCCATCACCAAAGAGCACCTGGATATCTTTGCTCCTTTACCCGAGGACATTTTATACACTCTGGATTGGCTGGAAAAGTATTTTAGTATTGACACAGACAGCAAGCCATATAATATGATTTTAGAGGAAAATATACAGTGGTAAAACAAAAAAAGACAGCTATGGAATCTGCATTTAGCTCCATAGAAGACGCTATAAAAAGCATTGCCGAAGGTAAGATGATCATCGTGGTGGACGACGAAAACCGCGAAAATGAAGGAGATCTGCTAATGGCAGCAGATCTCGTTACACCTTCTCACATCAATTTCATGATCAGTAAAGGCAAAGGACTCTTGTGTGTGCCAATGCCTACTGAATATGCCCAAAGGCTGGATATTCCTTTGATGACCAGCAGAAACAACGAGCGGCACGGTACCAAATTTACGGTATCGGTGGATGTCTTTGAAGGTACAACTACGGGAATATCGGCATCAGAACGGGCAAAAACCGTGAAAGCGCTTGCAAATCCAAATAGCACTGCAGCTCAGTTCATGCGTCCCGGACATATATTCCCGCTTCTGGCGGAGAAAGGTGGGGTATTAAAGCGTGCTGGGCACACTGAAGCCGCGGTTGACTTGGTCGGAATGGCGGGTTTGAATCCTGTGGGAGCTATATGTGAGATTATCCGTGAAGACGGAGAAATGGCGCGTCTGGACGATTTGATAAGCTTTGCCAGCATCCACGACCTCAAGATCGTCACTATCGAAGAACTCATTCATTATCGCCGCAAGAAGGAACGCTTGGTACATCAGGTTTCAAAGGCCAAATTACCTACTGAATACGGTTTGTTCGACATCATCACTTTCCAAAGCGATGTATCCGGAGAAGATCATGTGGCTCTTACCATGGGAGATATCAGTGGCTCCGATCCCGTGTTGGTAAGGGTTCATTCCGAATGCCTAACCGGCGACGCTCTGCACTCTCTGCGCTGTGATTGTGGCAAGCAACTGGAGCGCAGTTTTGAGGTGATTGCCGAGCAAGGACGCGGTGTAATCCTTTACATGCGTCAGGAAGGCAGGGGAATCGGGCTTTTGAACAAGATCAAGGCATATCATTTGCAAGACAACGGTGCCGATACTGTGCAGGCAAATCTGGATCTGGGATTTCCTGAAGACCTGCGGGATTACGGCATTGGAGCGCAGATACTGAAGGCACTCGGTCTAAAGAAGATCAAGCTACTCACAAACAACCCCAAAAAGATTGTAGGTCTCACTGGATATGGCTTGGAGATAGTGAGCCGCATTCCCATTGAGATAAGTCCTCAAAAAGAAAACGAATTTTACTTGAAAACAAAGAAAAACAAGATGGGACACATATTGAATGAAGTATAGATACATCCTGATTGCTCTGTGTCTTATCCTTTTCTCCGGGCTGAATGCCCAGAAGATTGATATTCCTCAACCGATTGGCTATGTAAACGACTTTGCTTCCATATTGAGTGAAACTACCCGCAATCGCATAAATGATTGGGCTATAGAGCTGAAAGAGAAGACTGGAGTGGAGTACTCAATTGCTACTTTCCCAGAAATAGGCGGTGAAGACGAAGTCAGTTTCGGTGTACGCCTATTTGCGGAATGGGGGATTGGCTCTGAAAGGGATGAGGGCGTATTGGTCTTCATCGCGGTAAAGGAACGCCGCTTGCGCATTGAGGTCGGATATGGAGCAGAAGGCTATATCACAGATGCTTATGCACATAAAGTGTATCAAACCATGGCATCATATCTTTCCCGAGGTTCCGAGGATTGGGATTCTTCTTTCATGCAGGGCAGCCTGATGTTGCTCTCTGCCATTGCCCGGGAAAAGGGTGTTACTCTCACCGGAATGTCCGACTTTTCTCAAATTGGAGCAAGTACTGAAAACGAAGTCTCACCATTGGCTGTGCTTTTCATGCTTATAGTCTTTGTGTTTTTGATGATAATCACCCGCGGAAGAATCCTCAATGTGCTGCTTTGGATGCTGATCTTTGGAGGTCGCGGTGGTGGCCGTGGCGGTCCTTGGGGTGGCGGCGGATTTGGTGGAGGATCCCGTGGTGGATCGTCTTCTGGAGGTTTCGGCGGATTCGGCGGATTCGGTGGTTTTGGCGGAGGTCGTTCAGGTGGTGGTGGAGCAGGAGGAGGTTTTTGATGCTCTTTTTAAAATCGTTACTCTTTATCGTATGGAATATTGCTCTTGGCTTAGCGATAGTGTACTTCATCAGATGGTATCTTTTCAACAACAGGCATCACTTTTCCTTAGGTAAACACATAGTACTGTGTCCCGGTTTACTGGTTAGAAAACGGGATTGGCTCTTTACCAAAGCTCGTGATTTGTTGTTCGACTATATACGCCAAGCCGAAAATCCCGGTATCAAGGACGGCTATCTGGCAAAATGGGAACAGAAAGTGAGGGATTATCTTTGGGAAAAGACAGATTTTGTAGAATCCTGGCCATTGATGCCGGCGAAGATGAAGCAGTCCATCCGCACTAAGATTGTGGATGCCTTTACCGGCATTGTATCTAGGTTACTGAGGAAAACCGTACCCCGCTTGCTGGAACAGTGGCGGGTGGAGCACAGAATCGACGATTACGATTTTCAGTTTTCGATTGAGTTTTTCCTGAAGTACCATAACCTTTACGTCCATAAATACCTCGTGTACGTTTTCCTCGTCTTGAACTTCATCATCGGTGTGGAAAACATGATTTTGTATTTGATTATCGGTTGATTATTCTCTAGCTTTGTCACTTACTGGTATCATTCGGTGTATTACACACAGTCTGATTAGTTATGGTTCAGTATATTTGTGTAGAAAAAGCAAGGCTTCTTGGGTTTTAATCCGGGTTGGCGTTGCGGAATAAGCAGTTGCGGAGATTTTGGATGAGAAAAAAACTGGCTGATAATCGAGATCGGAA
>JALOBM010000066.1 GCA_023228285.1 Candidatus Cloacimonadota bacterium
GAACTTGACTGAGATACGAAGATGAAAAAAAATGTAGTTGGTCGCTTGGCCTTAGATAGAGTATAAGAACTGAGGAATATAAAATGTCCTCAAATAACCTGAGAAACAATGAGTTGGGAATTTACACCAACATTTGGGACTCAACATAAAAGAGTTACTCTTCATTTTAACTTATTTACCGTCCTACCATTTCTTACTTGACTAGTATTGAGTATCGAAATTAT
The DNA here is from genome assembly GCA_023228285.1 of Candidatus Cloacimonadota bacterium. Taxonomy (GTDB): domain Bacteria; phylum Cloacimonadota; class Cloacimonadia; order Cloacimonadales; family Cloacimonadaceae; genus UBA5456. The sequence continues at coordinate 225 of JALOBM010000066.1, forward strand.
ATGTACAGAATTGATTAATTTTATTTGTATCTTCGTAGTATGAATATGGGAGAAGAGACCGCTATGCCTAAATGGGCCAAACTCTTACACTTATGCATAATGGTAGTGCTGTGTTCCGTTGCGCAAGCCATGGTTCCGCCGCATCCTTTGTATGAAGGAACGCCGGACAATTGGCAAGCCAGCATAATAGAGCTACCAAAAAATCTTGATTCCGGAGCTGGGATTGGATATAATTCCACAAGCCCAGAGCAATTGATATGTCCGAAAACACTGCAAGAGGGCGATCTTCCTCAGAACATACTAGCTTTGATGGTGGAATTCAGTGATGTCCACTTTCGCAATCAGCCTTCGCATCCAGATTCCCTTGTGCATGATGCCGCTTTTTTTGAACGCTGGATGCTGCATCTTTCGGATTTCTACCTGGATGCTTCCCACAGCGCTTATGAGATGAACTACACAGTGTATCCTCAGGTTTTTCAATTGCCCCGCCCCATGTCGTATTACGGGGGAGACACCAGCGAAAAGACCGATGCGAATCTGCCGCAAATGCTGCAGGATATTATGCCTTTGTGCTCCAACCTGATCAATTTCGGAGATTACGACGGATTGATCATCTTTCATGCCGGAGCCGGGCAAGAAGCGGACTTAAGCAAAAAAAGGAAAACCACGATCTGGTCTACTTTCCTCACGCGAAAGCTGCTGCAATCCTATTTTGATCCTGAAAACGACGAATATCCCGGTTTTACCACTCCTGACGGCGCTGTGCTCAATAATATCGTGATTGTGCCGGAAGATGAGTATCATGATTATTTTCCCGGTCCTGAAGATGTAAACGCTTCCTCCTATATCTTCAGCATCTACGGAGTTCTAGCCCATCAGTTTGGCCATGTCCTCGGTTTGCCCACCCTTTTTGATGGGGACAGTAGTGACGGGGCAAGTCAGGGCATCGGGAATTGGGGTTTGATGGGCACTGGAGTGTGGAATGCCAACGGTAATGTTCCGGCACAACTGAGCGCATGGTGCCGTTACTATCTGGGCTGGGATGAAGCCATAGAGATATCCGAAGCTACAGATAATCTATTGTTGGATCACTTTCTGAATCATGATCCGGGTGCCACCCGCCTTTACAAAATCCTGATTTCGGATACAGAATACTTCCTGATTGAAAACCGCCAGCAAAATCCCGATGGCAGTATGGCACCATTGGATATAGAGCATTTGGACACCCTTTGGCCCAGCTACAGTTTCAAGCTGCTCCCGGAAGGCGAACAGACATATTATGATGAAGGGCATCTAATGCCCAAATTCGACTTTTCCACAAATCGCTACACCGGTTGTGAATGGGACTTTTTTCTGCCCGGATACGGCTTGGATCCCCGCAAAGACGGCAGCGGCATCCTCATCTGGCACATCGATGAAGCCGTGATCGCAGAGAAGTTTAGCCCAAATTTTGATATAAACCGCGTGAACGGCAACGCAATGCACAAGGGAGTGGATCTGGAAGAAGCCGATGGCTATCAGAATTTGGATACTTCCGTGATAAGCGAATACAAATACGGTGGCCCCTTCGATAGTTTTCGCGCCGGAAACAACGTATATTTCGGAGATTCCCAGCATAACGGCCTGATCTCGATGCCCACTTCCGAAAGCTATTATGGGGGAATCCCCCTGGAGATATACGACATCAGCGAGAACGGCAATCAGATGAGCTTCAGTGTGCGTTTTGCCTGGCGTATTGAAGCCGGTTACGAAGGGGAGAGCTTATTGCCCCCCGCAGTGATAGATTTCGACGGAGATGGAGATGAAGAAATACTTTATCCCATGCCGAATGGTAAGATCGCTTTGTTTGCCGACGATACAATGGCAGCGGGCTTTCCCGTCTATCGGCAAAACATCAGCCAGTTTTATTGCTGGGACGGCTCGGAACTGTATGTACCGATGCAACAAGCCACATATGCCAGACTGGGAAGAATGAACAAAGACGGAATCCTGTTTCCACTGAGTCTGAAAATGCATCATTGGATAAATCACCCCGTGGATACCGGAGAACGGCTCTATCTTCCGCTATATGACGATGAAGCCGGGCTGAATAAAGTACTCATGTACGGCAAGAACAGTTGGGATATACAGGGAGAGGTGATTTCCGTAGCTGGAGAACTGAGCTCAAACTGTAGTTGGATCGACGGCAAGCTGTATGCACTACACAAGAGCGACCAGAGTGAAAACTACGACCTTTTGGAGTGGGATGAGAATCTGGAACAGCTTAGTGTACATCCCCTTGCTCTGCCCGCTGATTCACTGGCTTTTGGGCTGTTTGCCGCACCCTTGAAAGACAATCTGAACATCATCGCCCAATGTCCATCCAGCATCTATGTGTTCAATGTGGACGACAGCGGGATTAACCTCCGCAATGGCTTCCCGGTTGTATTTCCGGATAGTGTGCGAGCTCTAATCACTATACAGGATTGGGATTCAAACGGTTGTTTGGATTTGATCGCAGGAAGATCTAGCCGGGTCTATATCTATGATCACATGGGTTCGGACAATAGCTCCTTGTATTTCGATATGGGAGCTTATGCGGATTCTATTGCCGCTGGTGCCCTGGCCCTGGATGTGGATGGAGACGGCAACCTGGAACTTGCTGCTGCTCTTAGCCGCAATCGCCTTGCAGTATGGGAGGAAAGCTCCAGGTTGAAATCTGGATATCCGCAGTCCTTTGCCAAGCGCGGCAGGCACTTGCCCTTTGTAACTAAAGGAGCCGATAACCAGTATTACATTTGGATGGCTGCAGATAATGGCAGTCTCTTCCGCAATCCTCTGCCGGATTATCGTCCTGAAACCGTGGATACTACTTGGATTTGCGAATATGCCAATTTGCGCAGAACGGCTTCCCGTGGTCCGTCCAAAGCCCAAAATCAATATGAGAGCGACCATACTTTTGTGGAAAATGAATTGTACATCTTCCCAAATCCCCTGAAACAAATCTATGGCTCAAGCCTCAAACTGTCTGTAATGCCTACCCAGGATATTGAAATAGAACTTGCCATATACGACATCAGCGGAAACTTGGTATTCAAGCAACGCGCACTTACTTACGCCTATCTGCGAAATCTGGATGCATTCAACATCCCGGCAGATAAGCTAAGCAGCGGAGTTTATCTGGCGATAATCAAGGGTGGTGGCACTACCAAACGCCTCCGCTTTGGGATTGAAAAGTAATTTACTAAGGAGCAATACATAAATGAAACGATATATAACTGCCTTGTTGATGATTGCCTTGGCTGTGTGTCTGGTGGCAGGAAATACCGACACAGGCTCGGATTACGGCTACAAGTTTTTGAACATCCCCATCAACCCGGTTAGCAATGCGCTGGCGGGCGGAGGATTGAACAGTTCTTCAAATCCAGCCGCATGGCTGTGGCAACCTGCTTCTTCAGCAATGCACTCCCATCGCAGCGCCTCAGTTTCGCACAGCAATTGGATCGGAGATACAGCCTACACATCAGTGCTGTATTCCTACGCCCGGCGTAGCTCGCACATCGGGCTGGCCCTGCGGAATCTCAGTTATGGCGAGATCGAGAAGCGGGACGATGTCGGCTACCTTTTGGGACACTACAGTCCTTCGGATATTGCCGTAAGCGGAAACTACGCCTTGCGCTTGAGCCCCAATCTCTATGCCGGAGCAAATCTCAGCGTGGCGTATGAAACGCTGGATACGGCATCATCCCTGGCACTGTTTACAGACATTGGAGTAAGCGCCATCACCATGTTCAAAGACAGCCGGATATCTGCTGCCGTACGTAATCTGGGCTTTGGGGGCAAGATGGATAAAGAGACCGTGAAACTGCCCATCAGTTACGATGTGGATGCCTTCAAAGGCTTTGAGATAGGGGAACAGTATCTGGGCATTGAAGCGGGAATTAGCCTGCCTGCGGATGCGGAAATTCAACCTCGTCTTGCTGCGGAATTCAAGCTGATGGATCTCCTGAGCCTAAGGGCGGGATACAGATTCAATCACGATTCCACCGATCTCAGCACAGGCATTGGCTTGAACATCTCTTCTTTCGTGATAGATTATGCCTTTGTGCCTTATACGAACGGTTTGGGCGATGTACACAGTTTTGGCTTGAGCTACAGATTCTGATACTGCTGGCAGGGCACAAGAATATAAGGATAATATGAGTTTTTACGCTATACTTAATAGACACTGTTTTATGTGTAAACTACGTCTTTTGGCACTGTTAGCGTTGGTCTCTGTAGTGGCGGGTGTTATGAATCCCGGTTTTGCCATGCCAAACTACAGCCCCGGTCAGATCCTGTTTAAAACCACGCAGAACATTTACATCAATGGAGCAAAAACCGGATTGGGGGCTTTTGACAGCTTTCTGACGCAGCACGGAGTAAAGCACATCAAAGCGCTAAAGGGAATGGCATCAAACCATTATTATAGCGCCACAGTAAGCATTATGCCCGATTTGGAGCAGATGAAGAGTCTCAGCTTCCCCGGAATCAGCTTTGTGGAACCGAACTATCTGCGCAAGCTTCACGCCATCCCCAATGATCCCCTCTACCCCAGACAGTTGCACAATCTGGTAAACCTGCCTGCCGCCTGGGATTACAGCACAGGCAATCAGCAGATCGTAGTGGGAGTGGTCGATAGCGGGATGCTGATCAATCATCCTGATCTGACTGCCAATGTGTATAGAAATCTCGCAGAGATACCAGATAACGGCATCGATGACGATGGCAACGGCTATATCGATGATTGGTGCGGTTGGGACTTTGCTGATGCCCCGGAAATGATCGACGTGGCAATGGGTGATTATCTGGATCAGGACAACGATGTAGAGGATGAAAACCATCATGGCACCCACGTGTCTGGCATCATCGGAGCAATGGGAAACAATGGCCTGGGAGTATGCGGAGTGTGCTGGAACCTTCGGTTAATGCCCCTGCGGGCAGGATTTCGAACTGCGGATGCGGGTTTTTTGCAGGACGACGATGCCGCTGCCGCCATCATCTACGCAGCCGATAACGGCTGTCATGTGATCAATATGAGCTGGGGGGATCCCAACTACTCCGCCATCATAGCCGATGCTTGCGAATATGCGTATAACAAGGGAGTAACCCTGATAGCATCCTCAGGCAACGAAAGCGGGCCTATCATCACCTATCCGGCAAAGCTTTCCACGGTAGTATCAGTAGGTAGCGTGAATGCGGCCAAAGTGCTTTCCAATTTCTCCAGTTATGGACCCGGTTTGGATATGGTAGCTCCGGGAGAGGCGATCATCTCCACTTACAACGATAGCGGAACCGATATGTACATGGAAATGAGCGGAACCTCGATGAGTTCGCCATTTGTAACCGGAGCAGTTGCACTGTTGCTATCCTTGGTACCTGGTCTTTCTCCTGCAGAAATAAGAGCCAGATTGCTCTCTTCCACAGACGATATCGATGCTCCCGGTCTGGATATCCGCACCGGGCATGGCTTGCTAAATGTCCGCAAGCTTCTGGACAACCTGAATCCACCCTTTGTATACGTTGAGCATCCCTTGGATCAGATTTCCATACCCGGTAGCACAGACATCTACGGCAGCGTTTATGGTGAAGACTTTGCGTGTTATACCATCATGTACCGCAGCACCACCAACCCTTACCAATCCGTGTGGATGGACGCCAAAGAGCACACTCAGATGCCGGTGGAATATACTCAGCAAGTGCATAATGGCCGTTTGGGTGAATTCTATGTTCCCCAATCCCTACCCGAAGATACTTACATGCTAAGAATCCAATATGAAAAGCGCTATAACACTCTGATGCGCTACAATTACTACTTCACCGTGAGAGTGGATCGCAGCGCTCCGCAAATGAAGCCCGGTACCCTACAGAGTTTTGCAAGGTATGAGAACGAAAACCTGCGATACTACATCAGCGCAGTGTACGATGAACATGTTCATTCTCGCTTGATGATCACGGACTCCGCCGGGCAAGCGCACACCGTGTACGGAACCGTGATGGACACACTGCAGATATGGCCTTTGCCCCAAAGCCTGCCGGAAGGCTATATAGATTTTAGCGTCCTGGCCACAAACCGCTCTGAGATCAGCTCTCAGAGCCCGATGTATAATAATGCCATAGACATACGCTATCACAGCATACCGGCTCACGGCTTCATAAAATCGGAGATTGGCAAAGCCAAAGTGCCCCTGAACCGATGGCACGATTTTGACGGCAATGGCAAAATGGAGTATATTGCCATGGACCTCCCAGTAGCGGGATACGGACGCATCTGTGCTTATGAACCAGGTCCAGCCGGACATGTCACGAAGTACGATTTTGGGCAAAACGGATGGCCTTTGGATCTGGGCAACAGCTTCTCAGATGGTATGGAACTGCTTTTGTTGCAGTCTGAGACCGCTAAACTCTGGGAAAGTTTTCCCCAAGCGGATCTACCCTATCCCCAGCCGGACTCGCTTACCTTCAGCGATACCAGCATCGTGGGAGGAGCTATGGGAAATTTCAATACCGATTCCGTCACCGATCTGCTCCTGGTGAAGAACAAGCCGGACAGACGTGTTATTCAGCTCTATTCACGTAATGTGAGCGGAATGATGCTGGCACGAAATGAACTGCTGAACAACACTCCCACTACTATGCGCAACAACTTTGTACCTACTGTAATCACGGATTCGCTTAACTTCAATGCCAGGCCGGACATCCTCTGTGCTGATACAGATGGCGACATCATGATCTATGAAGTGCAAAACAACGCTCTTGCCCCTATGATCTGGCATCATCGCTTTCCCGTAGGCAACACCTATCATCTGGCAACCGGGGATTTTAATGGGGACGGTCAACGAGACTTCGTGGTGGGAGGTTCAAACACAAACAGCAGCAATCCCCACTTGAATTTCTGGCGCTTTGAGGCTTATACTTACAGTGAAGCGGATACTACATTCGTTAGCATGGGTAATATCATGTTCAACAACGTGGAATCTCAGAATGCCATCGTCGTAGCCGACATGAACAGTGATGGCAAAGACGAGCTTATTTTAGCGCTCTCGCCCAATCTGTACATCGTGGAGCATGATAACGAAGCCTTCAAACCCATCTTCATGGGTGACAGCTCCATGAACTACCGCCTTGCAGCATATACCGGCAGCGATGGAAGGGTTAGGATACTGGCAAACGGCCTTAGCCCCGTAGACTCTTTGATCGCCCTGGAATGGGCTCTTAATACAAATGATCCCGGCTTGCCCGCACCCATCAACGTAGTATCTCAAGCCATGGGACCGGATTCCGTGCGCATCAGTTGGATTGATGTAGGTGCAGATGCTTACAGTGTTTATCGCCGCACGGAAGATGAATATCCGATCCTGTTGAGCACAGTGAACGCTGAGTTCTTGCTCGATACCTACGTACTTAGCGGGAGTACGTACAGCTATGCCGTGAGTGCGGATTTTAGCAATGGGAGCTCTCTTTCCGCCTGGCATGAAGCTACTCCTCTTCCCATCCCCGAGATTTTGGAAGCCAGCATGATCGGCAAGCGCGAACTGCGCCTTCTTTTCAATCAAGCTATGCCCTCGCATATCCTCAATCCAAATTTCTATACCTTATCGCAAAACCAAGCCCACCCTATCTCGGTGAATAGCACAGCACAACAGCATGGAGTCCAACTGCGGTTTCGGGATCAGATACCCCAATCCGATAGCCCTATTTCCATTCAGATACAAGGCATTACCGGCAGCAGCGGCATCCCGATGAACCAAAGCAGCTGCACTTTTACCTATGTGAGCGACATCGAAGCGCCTAGAGTTCAGAGTGTGAGCATCCTAAACAAAAACAGGAGTGTGGAAATTGTATTTGATGAAGATCTGGAGCCGGTAACCGCTTCATATACAGCCAATTACATTCTGAACTGCCCCGACAATGACTCCGGTAACAGCATCATCGAAGTAGAGAGTGATGGCAACAAGGTGATCGCCACCTTCGCCAGCGCTTTGAAATACAGTAATGAAGCCTATTTCATTGAAGTAATCAACGTGCAGGATCTCTTTGGAAACCCCATCTCCCCGCTGCACAATCTTGCCCGTTTTGCCCTGCGCGAAATCACCGACCTATCCCACATTGTGGTATTTCCCAATCCCTTAAAGCGTTTTGAGCATCCGGAGATCGCCTTCATGAATTTCCCTCCCGGAAAGAAGGGCAAAATCGCCATCTACGATGCCGCCGGCAGCTTGGTGCACAAGTCATCCATCGGCCCCTTCAACCCCGAAAACAACCGCATCATCTGGCGCTGGAACGCCACTAATGCCAAGGGCCAGAAGATCTCCAGCGGCGTTTACTTCTATGTAGTGGAAATGGACGACGAAAGAGCCCGGGGAAAATTCGCTGTGATCAACTAAATAAACCTGATACTGATGAAACACCCATTTCCCCTGCTAAACTCCGGATACAAGGAGAGATAATGACACAAGAATATCTAGTAGAAGAGTATGACGAGCTGGAACCAGTAGAATGGGACGAGCTTGAAAACGAAGAAGAAAGCGCCTTTATAGCTTCTGTGATCAGGAAAAGCGACAAACCTGAGGAGAACGAAGCCTCTTTGGACGAAATGGAGCGCCTGGCTGACACCGCTGGTATCGCTATCTTGGGCAGATACACTCAGAAACGTACTCAACCAGAACGCAGCAGCTACTTTGGCAAAGGCTTTCTGGAAGAACTGAGCGCCAAGATGCTCCAGGCAGGAGCTCAGCTCCTCATCGTGAACGACGAACTCTCCCCCATCCAAGCCCGCAACATCGAAAAAAGCTATCATATCAAAGTAATAGACCGCACAGAAGTTATCCTCACAATCTTCCACAAACATGCGCAAACCAAAGAAGCAAAGCTCCAGGTAAAGCTGGCTGAGCTTCAGTATCAATTGCCGCGTCTGAAACGACTCTGGGGGCATTTTGACAAAGAGCGGGGCAGTGTGCGCGCCACCGGCGGATCCGCCTCACGTGGTATGGGTGAAAAACAGATTGAGATCGATAAGCGCCTCATACACCAGCAAATCCGAAAGATAAGCACAGCCATCGACCAAATTACTCAGCACAAAGAAACCCAGCGCAAACAACGTGAAGCCAGTAAAAAGATCTGCCTGGTGGGCTATACCAATGCCGGTAAATCCACTCTGTTCAATCGCCTCACCGATGCAGGCGTACTGGTTGAAGATCGGCTTTTTGCCACTCTGGATTCAACCAGCAGGCAGTTAAAGCTGTCCACAGGTGCTCCGGCCGTGATCTCCGATACCGTAGGTTTCATTGCCAATCTACCACACCATCTGGTCGCCTCTTTCCGTGCTACGTTGATGGAAGCTGTAGATGCCGATTTGCTCTTGCATGTTGTCGATATCGCAGACCCTCGCCATGAGTACTATATCCAGCAGGTGAATGAAGTGCTCAAATCCATCGGAGCGGAAGACATCCCCCAGCTTTTGGTTTTGAATAAAAATGATCTGATCGATGACAGGATGAAGACCATCATGAAGCGGTACTACAAGGATGCTATCGCCATTAGCGCTGTGCAGGACACAGGAATCGATGAGCTGTTGGTAAAGATTGAGACTGTGCTGATGGACAACCGCTCCTACAACCTGCATCTGCCCTATTCGCAGACAGCTCTGGTCTCCCGCCTGCACGATGTCGGCATCATCGAAAGCGAGGATTACCAGGAAGACGGAATCCACCTGAAAGTTACGCTTCCCGCAATGGATAAATACCTGATTGAGGAGTATATAGTCCCGGACGAGCAATAATTAACCGGGCTTTGCCTGTAGTATCAAGTTAAGCTTGGAGTGGCAATCTCCGGAGTGCTACAGCGACCGAAGGAACTTTTGAACCCAAACAATGCACTGGAGTAACAAGACACCTATGCTATCTATATCTGTTAAAATAAGTTACTAATCTTTCCCAGTAGCCCATGTGATTGAGAGGCAGTAAAATAGCTTAAAATACTTCTTGACAAAAACACCTCGTATATTATTGTTGCTTTATGCTTTAGGCAAGGAATAACAACGAGGTGTT
>JALOBM010000067.1 GCA_023228285.1 Candidatus Cloacimonadota bacterium
AATATTTTGCGGTACTCTCCATTACTTACCACCTGGTAGTGTAATGGAGAGTACCGTTCGTTTCCATGTGATTACAGTGATATTGCCAACGCGACACTGACTTATGTAAATGGAGAGTACCGTTCGTTTCCAGGTGATTACAGTTGATATGCTTCATGGTCAGCCGAACATCGGAATGTAGAGTACCGTTCGTTTCCAGGTGATTACAGTTGAGATGTAGATCCTTGTTAAATGGATGGAAATGGAGAGTACCGTTCGTTTCCGGGTGATTACAGTAAGCTGCGAACCAAGATGGCAAAGGCAGCAAATGGAGAGTACCGTTCGTTTCCATGTGATTACAGTCTAAGCTAAAGGCGTTATTATGAAGGCCGTCATTACTGTCGGTTTGGGATTCGGCGATGAGGGCAAAGGCGCGTCTGTAGACTATCTGTGTAGAGAATTAAAAGCCGATTTAGTCGTCCGATATAGCGGTGGCTGCCAAGCTGCACACAACGTCATGCTCCCATCCGGAGTATCGCATACTTTTAGCCAATTTGGCTCCGGAACATTCCATCATATCCCGACATACCTCGGTCCCGATGTAATTGTTTCGCCATTATTCATGAGGAATGAGGCGAATCATCTTATACAATTAGGATATCGACCATATAAGCTTCTCAAAGTAGACAAGGAATGTCTAATCACAACGCCATATCATCAATCGTTAAACCGATTCCAAGAGTCAAAAAGAGGTGATGGGCGTCATGGTTCTTGTGGTATGGGTATAGGCGCAACACGCGAATATTCTCTACTCTACCCTGAGTATGCGTTAAGGATGAAAGATTTGCGTCCACATCACAATAGACTCGCTACTGTTTATAAACTACAAAAAATCAAGCAGTGGGTCAATGAAACAGCCGGTGTCGGGATTACAAACTACATGGATGCTGACCATATATATGACCATCTCAATGACACATCAAAAGGCATCAATGTTGTTGATGGGATACCCGATTTCGAAATGGCCGTCTTCGAAGGAGCACAGGGTGTTTTATTAGATGAAAACCACGGCTATCACCCACATACTACATGGTCAACGGTGAACACAGAGCGTGCGTGGGAATTGCTTCAAAATAGTGATACTAAGGTTCATGTTATGGGATGTACAAGACCATATATGACGCGGCACGGTGCTGGCACATTTCTTTCATATGACGAGGGGCTGTCTCACAGGCTATCTGCGATAGCTGATGCCGAGAATCCAAAAAATGAATGGCAGGGACACATACGTTATGGATTATTAGATCTAAATGTATTGGCGTATTCAAAAGCGGCGTTGGGTAGTAAACTGCATAGTATATCTATGAGTTGTGTCGATCACATTGGAGATTCAATACCAATCATCGATACAGCAGAGGATGCAGTTGAAACCGATCAAGCTGAATTGGGTAGAAGAATTGAACAAGTACTTGCCCCGATTTCAGTTATCGGCACAGGTAAAAGCTACGCAGATCGCAGCATGACTAAACTGTCATGGCATAATTTGAAGGACACAATAGAGGAATAATAATGGCTAAAGATTTACGATCATCGCTCGCAAAAACACGTGATATATGGCTTGAATCGGACGAAGGACGCCGATGTTGCGAGGGAACACCAACGGGAGTATTTCTTAGAAACAGAATTGAAACCGCCTTTTTAGCTGGTGCAACTACGACGGAAGCCGAAGCAAACGAAAAGCTTACAAAAGTCAAAGAACAAATAAGACTGTTAATTGATTCTCTATGACTCCAGATGAATTATTAAAAGCTGCGAAAGCACTCGCTAAAACTGCCGAAACGTGGGCAGATTTATCGAATGAATTGTTCGACCCAGTTGATGGCTTGATAACACAGGCATACCCAAAGAAAGAAGATCGTGCTGCTTTCGCAGAAACTAAAACATATCATGATATCAGATTGATCGTTGACGAAGTTATGGATCGCACTGGTATCATTGAAGGTGCAACACCAAAGAAGAAAAATGGCAAATCATAATACTTTGCGTAAAGCTGCTTTGGACGCAATACATACAGTGTTTTCTGATCGATCAGTATCTCAACGCGACACTTTACATTCTTTGCGCGACATACGCGACGATCTTGAGATATTAATTGACGCCGTTGAATCAGATTTACGCAATAAGATACAAGAGGAAGAATAATGCTATCTGCATTACCAGCCCTGACAGAACAATTTCAGAGAGAAAAAATCGACGAACTATTGGCACAGTGCACATCAAAGCAACAAGAACTATTCAAAAGGTGTTTTCCAGGTGGTATAAAAGAACATCAATTGGAAGACGCGTACGCTTTATGTGAAAGAACGGTAAGGCAAAATAAACGTGAAGCTAAGACTGGCAATTAAGATTCAGAGGTTCTTCGAAGAACCAATTAAACGAAACGGTCGCCTCAGACATAGAGGCATCCATTGCCCATATAACCATACGCAATATAAAAAATCTATAGTCGTCTGCAATCGCCGTTGGATGGATGGCAGAATACCATATATTCCATCAAATAGTGAACTAAAAGAGCGTGAAGAAATACAGATCTGTATGTTAACAGATCTGTTGATTGATGATGAAAATGAACGAGATAGGTTCAAAGAGGCCGCTCTAAAAGAACTCGACGATGCAAGATGATAGATGTCCATTATCTGATCCGCACCCAGGGGATATTGTCGAAGCGACAATTGGTGTCGAGGTCATAGTGCGTTTGGTCACTATGGTTGTCGAAGATACGATACGATTAGTCATATTCGATACATTCCAAGAGGGTAAGTTATATTCATCTGATAAACTATCAATATTTTCATGGCAAGCATGGTGCGAAGACAACGATGCTATAATCATACAGTTAGGTGATCATGAATAAAATGACTGACCAACAGATTTACTATGGAATCGGTTTACGAGACACTCTGGCTAAGGTCTGTATGGTCGCCAGGACGAATGGGCCCCATTCGGCCATTCGTGGGGCTGCGGAAATACTGCTCAAGATGGACCCAGATCACTGTCACGCGAAGGCGGTGTTGGAAATGATCGACGTGGACGAGCGAGACCAACGCAGAAAAGCGTGGCGGAAGAAACGCAAGAAATCAAAATGACTCAGTGATATTAAATCAAGTATCACCAACGAGATATCACCAAATATTGGTATACACATCCAAAAGAGATCAAAGTATAATGTCGTCGACGGAATTCAATATAGCTGAGGCGCTAATATTAAAATCGGCAGAAGAATCGCTACGCAAATCGACCATTGACCGTGAAACCTCAGAAATCTCACGAGACACAGCGAAAGTCTGGCTGGAATCAGCAAAAGCGAAGGCTGAGGCGGACAAATTAGAAAACGAAGAAAGAATAAAACTCGCCCATTTAACAACTCAATATTGGCGAGAATCACAACGGCCATTTAAACAACATGGAGTTGTGATCAGGAGAGACGACAATCTGTGGGTTGCTGAACTCGGTGACATCAGGGCTACTGGTGATACTCCTGCTATGGCTGCGTCAGAATTTGACCATATCTGGGTATTTGGTGATACATGATCAGTGCTAGAGACCAATCAATATCCGATTATAAATGGTGGTTTTCTGAGTTTGCTGAATTTGAAGATTTCGTTGGCATCGGCGAAGATCGTGCATTAACTCTTGCTATTGAACTCGATAATGTTGGATATCCGCAAGTGTGTATAGAAAGAATGCTCGTAGCTAATGGTTTAAGCGTTGATAATCTTATTAAATATTGCGACAGGTTGAGAAATGAAGATAAGCGAAATCAAAAAGGGTGAGACATATCTGTGCACTAATGGAGCATATAGGCGTATCCTGTTTACGTGGCCGAACGGCGATGTTGCCTACGCGGCATGGATGAGAGATAAGGCTGGCCAGATGGTTCGCAAGACTTGGATAGCTGGCAATTGCACCATAAAACACTTTGCACGATGGGCCGTTTCAAAAGTCTCCAGGTAGTGCAGCCATTTCGCCTTCGTTTAGACCTTCAATACCAGCGAACATAGCATATACATCTTCATTGCTTTTTGAACCGCTATAGGCTTTCAAATAATCATTAAAATCGTTAACCAACAACGATAACATAACTTTATTTAATTCATTCTTAGATATTGATCTCTGACCTACTGTGTTATTGTGTTCCCACTTTACACTATTCAACCTACGAACAACATCATCAACATCATCGTGGAATAGGTTTATATAATAGTGTGATGTTGCTGACTGCGACAATTTGCGCGATGCCTTTCCAGCATACATACCGACCCTTCTGACGCAAAAATCTGCGTTTGCGCGGACTATGTTCGCAACATAAGAAAAGCCGACTGGTGCAAAGCGATCGGGCTTAGGTCGAGGTTCATATTTGTTTTCCCAAATTTGAAACACTACAGGCACCTTTTGCACCTTGCCTTCAAGTAATGCGTTTTCTAATGGAACATCTATCTGTTTTATTAGATGATAATTACGCGGCACTCTTTCTTGCATACTTTCTTTCTTGTATGATAATGGCAAGATAAAAGCGATTGTATCTGCAAACTCACAGCATTTCTTAATAAATGCAAGTGCTAAAGAACCATTTGGGCCGAAGGGCGGATTACCTATGCATAGTATATTTCTTCGATCAACATCACCAGTATAATGCATCTGTAGAAAGTCAGCCTCTATAATTGAGTGATGTCTTGGGTATATGTCGTACGCTTTACAGCCGTCGATTTGAGTAGAAAAAGCACCATCGCCAGCTGAAGGTTCGATTATTAATTTAAATCTTGATAAATCGCCGACTTCATTAATTAGCTTCTCGGCTATCTCTGGTATAGTGAAGAATGTACACTGTTCGCTTTTTCTAGTATGTATTCCCATAAGTATTTAAATACATATTATGAAACACACAGCGACACCATGGGCAGTAAAAAATACCAATACTAAAAGTAAGTTTTCTAGTGACTGGAGAGAAATCTACTCAGGCAACAGGCCAGTTGTTAGTTCGTCAGCATACGATCACAGCGAACACGGCACAATATGTGGGGTTCAAATTAGCGAAGATAACGCTAATTTTATCGTCCACGCCTGCAATTGCCACGACGATCTACTAAGATCACTCAAACTACTTCTTAGTGATATTGAAGCCGATCCAATGTCATCAGCTTATTTTGATCTGCGTCATATTAAAGCAGCACAAGAATCAGTGGCCAGTGCTACAAAGTAGTTTAGCTTTCCTCACATCTTTTGATTTCATCGATAATTTTATCTATATCAACACGATATCCAGGTAATTCACCAGATAACGCCTTTAATATTTTGCCAACTTTCATATCTTGGTCGTTATCCCAAAAGCAAAAAGCCTCTGTGGCAATATACTTAACAGACTTCAACAATTTTCGTAGTTCTGCTTCAGTCGATTTTGTATTTTTTAAATCTGTTGTCATGGATCATCTTGTTATCAGATAGTGTTTGAATTATTGTCTCGGACATAAATTCCCATTCATCTCTCGACAATTGTTGCTCTTTCTTTGGCGTTTTGATGGTGACTGAGATAGTATCAAAGCCATACCTACCATCTTCGTTTGCTGAATTTGAAATAATCACATCAAATTCATTGACAACGCCATATGTCTTTAAGATTGAACTCTTACACTCAGCAAACGATTCGATTTTTGCATCATTTAAAAGAGTAATATATGCTATATTCTTTCTGGTTGTATGAATATGGGCGTTTAAAAGTATCGTACGTGGCTTGGCGATCTTAATTTGCTCATCGTCTTCATCAATATCGATGTCTTTCGATTCGTCGTCAGAATCAATATCGTCAATGTCGTCATCAATATCAGAACTAATGTCAATACCCATAATAACTCCTAGTGATGGATTCTGTAATCAAATACTGAAAATAGCTGGTTTCAAAGAAAATTTTAAAACGGAAGAAAAGTAAATAATGTTGCTGAAACGAATGAGGTAGCTGCCGTGGTGTTCAAACTATTTATTTTACTGATAATATCTTTCATCACCTCTGCAGTATCGTTCATAATAGGTCTCAGTACAGAAAGTGCTTTTGCGTGGTTTGTAGCGGCAATCTCTGCAATAGTGTGGGTGGCGATCCACACTATTGTTTCGTTGATTATTCGCCGCGATAGTGTGATACTTAGGTCTCTCTTAGAGAAAAGGCTAATACGTTTTCGGTGCCATATTAGCCTAATCGAAACTTCACCGAATTTTGGAGACGCCGCGATGACTGTAGTTCTCAAGGACAACCAGAAGGTCAGTATTGGTATTGCCCCAGTTGATGCGAAGGGTAATACTGCAAAAATCGATGGTGCGCCAGTTTGGACCGTCGCCGATGCAACAATCGTCACACTTGTTCCGTCTGAAGATGGAATGTCGTGTGTAGCGACAGCCGCAGCAATTGGTACAACACAGATCACGATTTCGGCTGATGCCGATCTCGGAGAAGGTGTCACAACGATTACTGGGCTGGTTGACATTGAAGTAACTGGTGGTGTGGCCACCGGATTGAATGTAACTGTTGGTACACCTGAGGATGTTGTTTCTACGACAACCACAGCTGATACCGCGACAACGGATGCCGCTGCGGAAACTACAGCGACAACAGAAACTACAGCGACAACAGAAACTACAACAGCTTAACTGATGCACCTGTGAGTCAGCAGCTGTTGGTTGTAACTGCCCCGCAGGCTTTGTACCTGCGGGGCAGTTGCGTATTTAGAATTCCCTTGGTAACTCGACAACGTTCTTACGCTTGGGATGATTGTGTTCTTTACACTCTTTTGGTGGCAATTTTATAAATTGTACTATGACACCAATTCTATCACCCTTCTTCGGCAGACGATTTTTTATGAATTGATCAATGGAATACGATTGCTCAACCAATTCATCATCGACTTCAAGTGCCAAGGTGATATAATTACTTGATATATCTATCACTTCACCTTCGCAAGATTCAACAAGACATATATTCTGATTTAATAATTCGCCCATCGTTTTATTTATGTGAACCTCGTCATTCATCACTTAGCCTCGCTATAAGCCCAGGCAGCAAAATATTTCAAACCGCACACCCCAGTATCAGGGCCATGTCGTATTTTTCGTGGGTCACTATCTACAACTCTCCATTGAACACTGTCGCCGTCAATACGTTCGGCGAGTTTTTTCATACCATTGCACCACTCATAAACTGTGCCCTCTTTTATCAGTTTCCATTTCATCGCGTGATCTCCAATTCAATTATAGCACAAGCAAACATTTTTTATAACCAGTACTACCAATGGTATTTTATTACTATGAGCGATATTTTCAAATTTTCGCAATCGCTGGTCGATAATCCAGAGTTGCGCAAAAAAGTAGAAACTGAAATACAGGATAAAATGGCGGATGGGGAGTCATTTTATATTGACTCATACGGATTCGGACACATATATACACCTGTGTTACGGACAAAGATTGTCGATGGTAGAGCAGAAATTATAACCAACGATGTGTTCAAGGGATAATTACTGGGAAATACCACACCATTAACAATATTTCATCATTATGAGTAATATTACTGGCTGTTCTGCGAAAGATCTTTTCAAATTTTCGCAATCATTGGCTGATGATCCAGAATTACGTAAAAAAGTGGAGGCCGAAATGCAATCTAAAATGGCAGATGGAAATTCATTTTATATTGATTCATACGGATTAGGACACATACATACACCGGTACTGCGGACACCGGTATTGCAGACAAAGATTATCGATGGTTGAAACCAATAATGCGTTCAAGGGATAATTATGAACTACTGGGAAATAGTTAAACCAATATATATCGAAAATTGGGAACCAGCATTACATTCTTTAAGTATTGCATCGATAGATATACCATTAACTGTTGATGATGCTAAGCGTCTGGGATCGAATATCATCGAGTTTGGCGAAGCCTTCGGCTGTATGGCTGATATATCGGACATCAGCTCCAAGGTATCTTCCGCTGTCGAGAAAATGCCATCTGGTGCTTTTGTCCGTCTGGGCAGTCGGTCGCCTAAAGACTCTTGGATGATGCAAGAAGAAGGTGGAAAAGTGCTTCCTGGTGAAGACCCACTGCGTTTTATGCTAGACTGCTCAGAACGCATTTACGAAGATTTAATGTTATCGATACAGCAGTCATATAATCCACACATCTGGGTGCGACAATGGACCGATATTCCTAAATGGTCCGAATTTCGATGTTTTATGCAGAATCGCAAACTAGTTGGGATTTCTCAATATTATTATGACGAAGAATTCCCAGAAATTGATGCCGATATGTTCGAATGGGCCATACAAGAGTTTTTTGGCCTATTTCTAAAAGCCACAAAAATGGAGTCTGTGGTGTTTGATGTTTATATCAAACTAAGAAAAGTGAGACCAAACATAAGAGATATCGAAGTAAAGCTCCTAGAAATTAACCCATTCTTCGAATTGACCGATCCGTGTTTGTTCTCGTGGCACGGCACAAAACCGTTTGATGGATCTTTCAAATATATCAAGGCCAATGCTCCTAATCTTGATATGGGAACACAAATGATATGATAGATATTATTGCTCGTCGTGTCGAGGATTATAAACATCTGGAGAATCCAGGTGATTATATTGTCTATGATGAAGAGAACGTAAAACAGATTACGTTTTTGTGCCCTTGCGGCTGTGGTGATCTTGGCAGTGTCAATATCGACCAATCTGACCCATATTGTTGGAAATGGAATGGTGATAAAGATAAGCCAACGACGACACCGAGCATTAAACAACTAGATTGCGGTTGGCACGGCTATCTAACAGATGGCATATTCAAGACAGTATAGGTGATATATGTTGGTCGAGATACCAGATTTGCTTATTGCAAAACTGAAAAACAATGTTGGTAGAATATCAGTCGAATCAGTTGAATCTAATGCTGAACGAAGTTGGGGCGATTGTTCAGTATATTACAATAGTTTTCTGAAATTCAACGATCGTATTGATACTGGAAGTATAATAAATACAGATAGCTTGCAAGAAATAGCAAAGGCTATGAATCAATTAATAAAAATAATTGATTCGACAACGGTTGCAGATTATCAAATCTGACTAGTGTGATTCGATTTGAATTACTGGTGCATTGTTCTCAAGAAGACTCTTTCCTTCTTGAAGCGACTTGACACCAATTTCATTAATGCGATGCAAGAAGAATGCCTCAACAGATGTTTTAGCATCGGTCGTCACCTTGTCCATCGACTCATTGAATTGACTTTGAACAAACGGTAAGTTAGATGATAGGTTCGTTGCCAGTCTTTGAAGAACTTCAATGAGATTCTTACAATCAGACTTTCTAATTGTTTTTTGATCCAGCAAATTGCGTGCTTCTTCAACGAGGTCATAAGCCGCTTTTGTTGATTCCTTGCATGTATCAGCGAACTCGTCTTCAAATCGTTGTCGAACGGTTTCTTCCGGACAATCTTCAACGCCACGATTATTGATTTGCCGAATAGTGCACGGAATTCCATCGCCGACATTAAGCGTCGTTATGGCTTCAGCGAATTGCATCGGACTTAATTCAACTTCAATGAGAGTTTCGCCGCCGAAATAATGATCATAATTCAAATCTCGCAATTTTGTAGCGCGTTTGACTGTCATGACAACCGTATTTCGGTGCTTGACTGACGATCCAAACAGGTTGAGTCCACACGAATTTGAAGTTCGCGAGAAACCAAGCATACCAAAACTTTCATGTTCTTCTTGTGTTTTCTTTCCCATTTTCTTTCCTGTTGTCAATCAGTCTAAGTAAATCATTCGCACGTCATCGTTTGCTGTTTGTGCGGTTTTGATCGCGTGGCGTTGATCTTCTAACCACCCATTGTTATACAAAACGCTGCAGTATTTTGTGTGGCTAAATAGGATTTTTTCTGGATCATTAATTGATCGCAGCATCAAATTATTGTGGAAAT
>JALOBM010000068.1 GCA_023228285.1 Candidatus Cloacimonadota bacterium
TTTGTCGAGGATCTTGTTGATTCTCTTCCAGTCTACTAATTGCTCAATGTCTTTGAGGAAGTGTCTGCGGCTTGCCAGGCGGTTGGCAATCTCTTGATCGGCGAAGGTTATGGTTTGCTTTTCCATGTTTAGCTCCTGTGTTGTTATAGAGACAATATAACCTACGCATCTGATTTGTCAAGTATTATTTATCTATACTTTTTGTCCACTTCTATGTGCAACGGTCTTAGGAGAAGATAAAAATGCTTCAAAAAATCCCCTAGGTCGTTGTGGCAATATGGAGATTACCACACCAAGCTTGACATGACACTAGCTAGAGTCAACTATGGGATTCTGTATCCTGACCACGAAAGCGCTTGACTAATTTCCCTCTGCTTTAAATTTTGTGATATCATGGAAAAGTAGAATAAATTATAAGGAGTTCCCCATGTTACCAGGCGGAAAGAATATGAATCAATTGATGAAGCAAGCTCAGAAGATGCAGCAAGAGATGATGAAATCCCAACAAGAACTGGAGAGCAAAGTATTTGAGGCATCTGCTGGCGGTGGAATGGTAAAAGTAGGCATGACCGGATCTTACGAGGTCAAGAGCATCAAGATAGATCCCGAAGCTGTTGATCCGGATGATGTGGAAATGTTGGAAGACCTCATCCTGGCAGCTCTGCAGGAAGCTCATAAACAAGTGGCGGA
This sequence comes from Candidatus Cloacimonadota bacterium, assembly GCA_023228285.1. Lineage (GTDB taxonomy): Bacteria > Cloacimonadota > Cloacimonadia > Cloacimonadales > Cloacimonadaceae > UBA5456. The sequence continues at coordinate 691 of JALOBM010000068.1, forward strand.
AGCCAGCAGTGACATCATGGGTAAATTAACCGGTGGGGTGAAGATACCCGGCCTCTTTTAGCGATGTATATCAGCGAAAATCTGGAAAAACTGGTCGAGAGTCTGGCACGTTTTCCAGGAATCGGGAAAAAGACCGCTCAGCGATTAGCCTGGCACTTACTTAGTGAGGACAAGAGTTTAGCAAGGGGGTTGGCCGAGATCATAACAACTACTATGGAATCATTCAAGCCCTGTTCTGATTGCCTGATGCTTTCAGAAAGCGATCCCTGCCCCATTTGCTCCGCAGTAGATAGAAGCCATGAGAGTCTCTGCATAGTAGAACAAAGCGCCGATATCCAGATTATCGAAAAGATGAATGAGTATCACGGACTCTATTTTGTATTGGGTCACCTGCTTTCTCCCATCGACGGCTACGGACCGCGAGAGATCAACGCCGATATTCTGACACAACGTGTAGCAAGGCTGAAGCCAAAAGAGATCATCCTGGCGCTAAAACCTTCCGCAGAAGGCGAAGCCACCATCCATTTCGTGTGGGAGATGTTCAAAGACCACCCCATCACCATCACCCGGCTCTCCACCGGGCTGCCCTTTGGAGGAGACCTGGAATATAGCAGCAGCAATACTCTACGCAGCGCTTGGGACCGAAGATTCAAGGTGTGAGATGTTTACAGGAATCATTGAAGCCACGTCCCCCATCATAAGCATCACCAGAGATGCGGGAAGTCAGTATCTGCGCATAAAACGTCCGCAAAGCTTTGAAGATATAAAGATCAGCTCTTCAATAGCCTGCAATGGCATCTGCCTCACTGTGCTAGAGCTGGACAGAGGTTCTTTCACAGTTCAGGTTATGAACGAAACTGTAGAAAAAAGCAGTGCCGGAACATGGCGCAATGGCGACATTCTGAATCTGGAACGAGCCTTAAAACTGGGCGACCGGCTGGATGGACATTGGGTGATGGGTCATATCGACAGAGCAGTAAAATATCTGCGCATGGAACAGCGGGGAAACACCTCATACTATCATTACGAACTGCATCCAGCGGACAGACAACTGCTGATACCGCAGGGATCTGTGGCAATCAATGGCGTAAGCTTGACTGTCGCATGGTTAGGAAAGAGGGAGTTTAGCATAGCCTTGATCGAACATAGCAAGCAAAACAGCAACCTACCCTTGCTTAAGCCAGGTGAGTATGTGAATGTGGAATATGATGCCCTGGGCAAGTACATTTTAAGGAAGGATCTATGAAACAGCTCTATCTGGTTATATTTGTGGTGGCAATGCTGCTGATCAGTGCTTGCGGCAGCAAAAAGAGTCCCACCGGAGGGCCTGAAGATACGGAAAAGCCAGGCCTTTTGTCCTCTCTTCCAGCAGAATATGGAGATATCTCATCCGGTGTGATTGAGATCGATTTTAGCAAAGCTATGGACAAAAGTAGCCTCAACAATTCGGTGTTCTTTTATCCTCCAATTACCAATCGTCACATCAGTATGACCCGCGCCACTATGCGCATCGAGATACGGGAGAAATTGCTAAAGGATACATATTATTACGTGAGCCTAAGCAATAGGCTGAAAGACCTGCGCGGCAATGAATTGGATAGGCCATATACTTTAATATTCAAGAGTGGCAATCCCGTCTCAGCCAGCCTCTCCGGACTCATCAATTATGAAAGAGATGAAGACCGGAGTGCAAAGATAAAAGTCTCGGTATTTTCTGCAGATTCGCTATTGGTAATGATGGACGAATTGAGCGGAAGCAGCTACCAATTGCCAGTATTGAATCCTGCGGAATATCGTTTGCGCGCATACATCGACAAAAACCTGAACGGACGTTATGACACCTCTGTAGAGCCATTCTTTGAGGATATCGCAACAGTGGATGAACGCAGCAGCATGGATTTAGAAATGGTGTATGAAGACACTACCTTAGCTCAGATCAAGCGCATCAGACAGATTTCTCCCCATGAATTGGAAATTGAACTTAGCGAAGAGATTAGCTCGTTTGAATATATTGAGGTAACGGAGAAAGATACAGATAGAGAATTGACGGTAATTCGGCGCTATTTAGCAGGTAACATGATCCATGTACTTACCTCAAAACCGGATAGCACAGATTATAGAGTTCAAGTACGAAATCTGAAAGATCTGAAAGGCAACATCACTCCCGTAAGCGCAATCAGCTTTATCCCCAAGGAGTTTAGCGATACTGTCCCACCCAGAGTACTGGCGATTTCTCCTCGTAACGGTGCTACGGTAAACGATCTGCAGCCTCGCATCGAGCTTATTTTTTCCGAGATTATCCTGCCGAAGGACCTGCATGCGAAACTGATCGCTTCAGACAGTAAACAAGAAGTAGCCCTGACCATAGAGAGCATAAACGGACGAAAGCTCAGCTTGACACCGGAAACAGAATTGACAAACTACCGCTCTTATCATCTTGTGGTCGAAGAAAAGACGCAAGACTACAGTGGAAATAAGATGGAATCCAAATGGGAATCGCAATTCCTGCCCATCAAACGATAATGGAGATATGATGAAGATAATCCAGATAGTAGGCGCAAGACCCCAATTTGTAAAACTGGCACCGCTATCCCGCGTGATTCGCACCGCTGGACACGAAGAATTGATCATCCACAGCGGACAACATTATGATATTCAGATGAACGAAGTGTTTTTCAGAGATATGGAGATACCCGCTCCGGACTTCAACCTAAGCGTGGGGTCAGGCACCCAGGGTGTACAGACCGGAGAAATCCTGGCTTTGGTAGAGCCGATCCTGGAGAAGCAAAAGCCAGACATGGTGATCGTCTATGGCGATACCAATACTACCCTGGCAGGAGCGTTGGCAGCAGTAAAACTGGGCATCAAAACCGCACATGTGGAAGCCTGCCTCAGAAGCTTTAACCGCAGTATGCCGGAAGAAATCAACCGCATTGCCACCGATCATATTTGCGATCTGCTGTTGGCACCTACTCAGAAAGCGATGGAGAATGCAGCCAGAGAAGGCTTGAGCGAGAACTGCCGCCTGGTAGGTGATATCATGGTGGATTCGTTGGCTTTGGGGATTGCCAAAGCCCGGCGGGAATCAAAAGTGATGCAAGAACTGAAACTTTCAGATAATGAACCATACTTCCTTTTGACCCTGCACCGACCTTACAATGTGGATGATCCAATGAAGTTGCAGCACATCCTTAGCTCTCTGGATACGCTTGATACCAGAATCATCTTCCCGGTGCATCCCCGCACGCGTAAAATCCTACAAAACCTTTCAAACAGACAGTTTAATAACATCCATTTCATAGCTCCTCAAGCTTATCTGGATTTCCTGATGCTGATGGACAATTGTGGCATGATGCTCTCCGATAGCGGCGGCATCCAAAAAGAAGCATACATTCTGAAGAAGCGTTGCGTAACCCTGCGCCCAGAAACTGAATGGGTGGAAACGGTACAAAGCGGATGGAATCTGTTATTACCTCCGGAAGAAAGCAGCTTCCCAAGCGCAATATCAAGCTTCACCAAACCCGATGCCCATCCCGATATTTTTGGCCAAAACGTGGCTCAGCGAATATTGGAAGAGCTGGTGAAGGGATAGTATCAGTCTATTACGGACTACACAATCATACCATCGTTCAGATGGATGATCTGGTCGGCAAACGTGGCATAATGATCGTCGTGAGTAACCATCACGATGGTACGGCCAGAAGTGTGTAAGTCCTTTAACAACCGCATTACTTCCTCACCATTACGGCTGTCCAGATTACCAGTCGGTTCATCGGCAAGGATCAATTCTGGATTGTTGATCACACAACGTGCAAGGCTCACTCTCTGTTGCTGTCCACCCGAAAGCTGATGCGGGAAGTGATCTTTTCTGGCTTCCACCCCCAATTGTCCCAGTATTGACATCACACGTTCCTTCCGGGAAGAGGTGTTCACTTTCTGGTACAAAAGGGGTAGTTCCACGTTCTCAAACACGGTGAGTGAACTGATCAAGTTAAACTTCTGAAAGAGGAAGCCGATGGTTTTGCGACGTAATCTGTTGCGCTCATTTTCGCTCATCGTGGAAGCATTTTTACCGGTGAAGCTATACTCTCCCCTGCTGGCTCTATCCATCAAACCCAATATGTTCAGTAGAGTGGTTTTGCCACAGCCGGAAGGACCTTTGATGGCAATGAAGCTGCCCTTTTCGATGGTAAGATTCAGATCATTCAAAGCGGTGGTTTCTACTGTATCGGTACGGTAAATCTTACTTAGGTTAGTTAGTTTTATCACTGTTATCTCCTTAATCTGCTTGCAAATAGCGGGTGGGATCGGCTTTGTAAGCCATAAAGATGTTCAAAGAAAGAGGAACAAACACAATCGGGATCATAATCAAGATCGCTGCTGGATAGCCCATCATGCTTGCGCTGTTATCCAGTGCGAGCTTATCTATATACAACCGGATCAGGTTGGACGCCAGATACAAGCCCGGAAGCGCTGAAGCGATATAGAGATAGAGGTAACTACGAAAATAGAGCTTTTGCAGATCACTCATCTCTGCCCCACAGATTTTGCGAATGCTGATGTCCTTCATCTGTGCATGTATACTCTGCGCACTGACCGCGTAAACTCCCATCACTGCGATCAGAACCACGAAGATCGCCATAAACATACTGATGTTTTTGTAGATCAGATCCTGCTCGTAGAAGCCAGCTTGGGACAGTTCGACTTCCTGAGAGGAATAACCAAAGACTCCGCTGCTGGCGGTTTCCGCAAAGATATGCTCCAGTCCGGATAACACCTCCTGTTTCATGCCTTCCCGCCAAGTGATCTGATGGTACTTAATCACATAAGGTTTCAGGATCGTGATCAGGGGGATCATCTCCTGGTATGGCGGAAACCACCAGCAATCCTCAGCTACTGCCACCACTTCGTACCAGTTGGATTCGTCGAGATCATCTCCCTCACGCAGCCTGCTTCCCACTGGATTTACCAGATACTTGTCCGCAAAGCTTTGGTTTACAACCACCTGCGTATCCGTTGCAGTGTCCGGGATCTGTCCGGATACCAGTTTGATCCCTCGGGTTTCAAAGAAATCCGGTGTACAGCTACTCAAATAGGAACGGATTGGAGTATTTCCCTCGGCATCCTGCAAGTAGATTGGTACTTCATGAAATCCGTTTTGATTGTCCAAGCTTTCACTTATGAGGTTGAAATTACTTACACTTTCCTTGAGTACTCCAGGCAGTTCCCGAATTCTTTGCCTGATCACTCTTGCATCACTGTAGCCCGATCTACCTTCATCCATGATAGAGATAAACTTGTATTGCACTGTGTTCTGATGATCCCAGCCCCAATCCAAACCGCGTACAAAGCTGTAATGTAGATACATCGAAACCGCCACGGCAATTAGGGCAAAACTGATCGTCATCTGCACAAAGAGCAGCACGGTAATGCCTCTGTTCCTGTGAACACCTTGCCAGGTATTTTGATCCAGCTTGATGCGAGAATGACGCCAACTCATCAATATACCAGAGACTAAAGCTAAAACGAGGAAGATCAAAGCACTGTAAACTGAGTATGGTAAATCTACCATGCTATATCTACTTACATCCACTTTAACCAAATCTTCGAATATGCCCATAGTTGCACTATAAAGAATGATTCCAATCAACAGTGCCAGACCGATATAGATGCCATATTCACATATTAACTGGCCAAAGATCTCAGCTCTACCGGCACCGACTGCGCGCCTAAAATAGAATTCGTCGCTGCGTTTCTTCCAGGATAGACCTATGATGATCAGGAAATTGACCATAGCCGAGATAATCAACAAACCTGCCAACACGAGTATCGATACGATGTTCAGTATCGGCATTGTGGGTGCATCGTCTTTTAGGTTGGGCATAAAGTGAATCTGGCGGATGGGATCCAGATGAACTTGAATTGTGCCGCTTTGACCGATCAAGTTGCGGTATTGCTCCAGCACTTCATTCAGCCTTCGTTCTACAGCCTTCGTTTCCTCCGGATGCGCTATTCTTACGCGCACATGCCCAGTGATATACCAATCCTCCTCACTTGTGGGAGCAGCTTCGGTATCTTCTGGCCATAGTATGTAATGATCATGCTTCAGATGAAGGTTATCTCTTAAATCCGCGAAGACTCCGCTGATATGATACTTTGGGATATCTCCCACGTAAATCTGCTTGCCAACCGGATTGATGTTTCCAAAAAAGCTCTGAGCAAAGCTCTCGCTGATCAGTATCCCACTTCGATCACTGAGTAGGGAATCAGGATTACCATACTTAATTTCCATCTGATAGTGCTTGGGAAAAATCTCTGAAACATAAGTAAGTGCTGGCATCTGGAATGGTTTGTCATCACAGCGGAGATTGAGTGCAACAACGCTGGGCCAATATACAATGTGCTCCAGCACTTCTGGGATATCATCAAGTAACATCGCAGCAGGCGGAATAAAGAATGACGCAGTGGCAAGCTCCCCAAATTCCGGATGCAGATCACTAAAACGCAGCCGGTACCACTCTCCTTGATTCTCAACATTTTGATCGTAATCCAGGTAATACAAAGTATATGAAATCAAATGACCCGCAGCAGCAAGACCGAGAGCGAGGCCCAATATGGCGATCGCGAAGCTGAACTTCTGTCGGATGATTTGGCGGAAGGAGAGCTTGATGTGCTTTAATATCATTTGGCCTCCTTGATCCGGACTAGTTCCTTGTCTTTCATGGTCTTATAGGATGATGTGATCACTCTTTCGCCTGCGGATAAACCGCCCAATATCTCCACTTCGCGGATATTTCGGAAACCCATACTTACATAGCGGCGTTCTGCTATCTTTCCATCTTCGCCCAGTACATATACCCAGTGCCCTCCCCCATCACTTAGATATTGCCCTTGAGGCAGATACAGCACATCTTCCAGGCTTTCAGTGATTATCTCGAGGGCTACCGACTGTCCGGATTTCATGCCATTGGGAAGCTTCCCAGTGATATCCACTTGGACCTTGTCGTTTACCAAACGGGGATGCACTTTGGATACGGTGAGCAGAATGTCCTCGCCATCGTAGCGGATTCTGGCTTGCGAGCCCTCCGACAGTCTGCCCAAATAGTATTGATCCACGCTTCCTTTCAGATAATAGCGGCTGTCATCTTCAATTACGGCCAGCAGGCTTCCCGTAGCGATGATCTGTCCTAGCTTCAAATCCATCTCGGTGATCTGACCGCTCATTGGAGCCTTCACATCCAGTTCATTGATACGATTGCGAATCTGCTGCAGACTAAGTTGCAGTTGTTTCACGGCACTATCCAATTGTACAAGTTGCTGTTCTCTGAACAGTGAATCCGTACGTGCTTCTTCCACCAGATATCTATATCTGGTATCTGCAATTTGGAAGTCTTCTTCCGCCAAAAGAAACTCTTCTTCGGAGATAAATCCCTGGCTTCTTAGCTGATTCTTTTGTTCATACATACGTTGTTCTCTGACCAGGCTGTTGCGGGCTTCAGCTACTTTCAACCGCTGACTCAACAGGCTTTGATTGTTCAGAATGCGGGCATTGTTGAGGTTGTTTACCTGATCCGTCACTGCTGCTTCTTGCGCCAGAAGATTAAGCTTTAGATCATCATTACTCAGTCGCAGGATTGTTTGCCCTCTTTCCACATAGTCTCCAGGCTGAAAGAATGTAGCCTCTATTCTACCTCCTGTCATTGCTTCCACCCTGTATGAGCTAAGCGGCGTCACTACTGCCTCTGCAATGAAAGAACCCTCCATCTTACCTCGTTGTACTATCGCAGTAACAATGTCTTTCTTGTGAACAACGGCAACCTTAAGGTGATGATCAAGCCACAGTTTCCCCAGCACCAGCACGACAATCAGTATAAAAATATAGGGAACTACTCTAAGCCGTTTGCGTAGTCGTTCCTTTAGCGGAATTTCTCTATCCATCAATTCCTCCCACTTCTAATAGGCACAAAGCTCAACTTTCATGCGCATGGGATATTCAAAGAACACCGCATAACTGTATTCTCCAGCAACGAATGGATGCAGGTCTTCATACAGAATTGTGATGTTCCGGGCACGCAATTCTTCGGTAATTGTATCCCCCATTTCCTTGGAGGCAGCATGGAAAGCCAGGTGATTCAAACCGCTGTGACAGTGATAGTACTGCGGAGTCCGGTACTTCTCCTCAGTTTGCACAAAAACAATGTATGTATCTCCTTTCTGATAACTGACCCCTGCATCCCATTCCTGATACTTTACATATCCCAAGTGTCCCCAAAAACAGCCCCAGAACTCTTTTGTGGCATCTAGATCGTCCACATAGATTTCTACATGATGCATCAGCCCCGCCTTAGTCATCTTTCTAATGCTTCTTGCGGTTGAGTGCAAGCCCGCCAAAACCACCGATTACTTCCATATAAAATCCTAAATCAAAGCTCATTATTAGGTTCATACATCCGAATTCCATCGCTGAATATGCTTAATACTAAACTGAGGGGTGCAATCCAGCCATGCCATATCCCGTGCAATATACTGGCTCTATTTCCTTATTCTTTGAATTGATCGGATCCAGCGCAAACGCTGAGCAGGAACATGGTAACTAACAGTGCAATCAACAATGCTTTCCATATGGGCAACTCCTATATTTTTCAGCTTTAGTCATTTGTAGTAACAGAGTCATTTGGGTCAAGGTTTTTCTGTAATAGTAGAATGGTTAGAGTGTTTAGAGTGTTTAGAGTGTTTAGAGTGTTTAGAAGGTTATTAGTTGTAGCACTACATAGATTCTATAAAACACGCTAAACGCTATAGTGGGTAGAATTAAGCGGGATGAATGGAGATATAGATGGGGAATATCAGTATAATCGCGCAGCATTTATGTGGGGTAGTTCGGGGTCTCCGTTGGAATGCGCAGCAATTATATGGGGAGAAGGAAAGGCGTTAGCGATGGCGACGACCTACTCTCCCACACAGTTGCCCATGCAGTACCATCGGCGCAGACGAGCTTAACTGCTGTGTTCGGAATGGGAACAGGTGTTGCCTCGCTGCAATAATCACCATCGCTAACGCCTTCTAGTAACGTTAACAAGGTATCTTCGTGTTTCCGTTAGTGAGAGAGAGTGGGTACTCCCACAGAGATAATATAAGGTAAAAGCCAATCGATTTATTAGTATCACTCGGCTAAACACATTGCTGCGCGTACACCTGTGACCTATCAAGGTTGTAGTCTCCAACCTATCTATTGGGAAATCTAATCT
>JALOBM010000069.1 GCA_023228285.1 Candidatus Cloacimonadota bacterium
ATTCGGTTTCGAAAGCATATTTTAGTCGTTTCGCCCACTTTTTCACCTAACTCATGCGCTAACTCTTTGGAAATAGATCAGGTCAAAGTGAACAGTCTCTTTTGTTGTCGAAACTATAGAGATGGATATCCAGGGTGGCTAAAACTCTAGTACATAGTTTTGGATAAATCCCCGCAATTACGATGTAAATCCCAAAAGCACAAGACAGGATAGCCTGGAGGGCGACAGTTAGTAGCGAGGGTACATAGCGAAGCGGAACCCCTCGACGACTACGTTACAACACGCATAGATCCCTTCTTTGGCGACATTTATATCCGATGTCGTTAATCCCCAAACATGCCCTTTGCTTTATCTTGATATGAAGCAGATATCATCGGGTTATCATCGAGTGACGACTGCTTTATAACAGCTTGATATCTGCTTCATCACTCCTTGAAGCACGGAGGATGAATAGCCAAATGGGGTTCATTCTTCAGGATAGTAAGGATATCGAGATCAATCTGCTGTATTCCGATATATCACCATATCGTCTAAGGGCTGTCGTTTTGTGCTTCCGGCAAATCCTGACACGACTTTTCCCCACATGCTTTTCTCATCTTTGGGATAGCCAAAAGGTGATATAGCCACAATTCTCCACGACCTCGGAATTTCCAGATACTTCGCCAGGATTTTCTCGGAAAAGGCAGCCATCCAACAGGAGCCTATACCCATCTCCCAAGCGCATAACATCATCTGTTGAAAGGAGATAGCTGTATCCACCAGGTAGTAATCCTGCCCATTCACGCGCATGTTCTTCTTGGTGTCGGCACAGGCTACGATCACGCAGGGAGCATCCTTTACAAAGAAATTGCTAAGCCCTATCAATCCTGTTTTTTTCACCAGTGCCTTGATCTGAGCGGGATTGGTTAAAACTATATAGCGCCAGGGTTGACGGTTTTGCGCTGAAGGTGCCATGCGTCCGGCTTCCAGGATTTTATCCAGCGCTTCAGAGGGGATGGGATCGGGCTTGAAATCTCGCACACTGTAGCGAGTGGAGATTAATTCCATAAAGGACATAAGTGCTTATCCTCCAATATCCTGATAACGGATGAGGTCATCCAGGGTGTTGATGTTCTGTATAATGCCGGGATCGTCCACCGCCACTATCACGGTACCTACTCCGCTGTGGCGCAATACTTCACGTAGAGTTTCATAAACCGGATTGTGGATATCCAGTCCCGCCGGGATCAATATCGGATGACCCCGCCTGCCGATGTATTCCGGCTTTATGATGCAATCTGGATTCTGTATGGCAGTCTCGATCAATATACTTACCGTAGAGCTCTGTACCATGGGATGATCCACCGGCCAGATCAGATAATACGCAAATTCTTTCTTGATCCCGGCAATAGTGATCCTGAGAGAATCCAGCATTGAAGAGGTATCCAGATCTTTGGCCAGAACTATATTATGCAAACCCACATCCAACAGGCTTTTGCTGATCTTTTGCGAAAACAGCAGGCCACCTATCTTCGCTTCAGACTTTGGCATACCAAATCTGGAACCATTGCCTGAAGCGAGAATGATGGTGCAGAAATCAGAGAGAGTTAAATTCTTCAATTGCCTTATCGAGCTCTTCCAGGTTGTTTTCAAAGGTTTCTGTCCAATACGAGGGATCCCATTGCTTTAGGATTTCCTCATAAGTCTTGCCCTGTTGCTCCACCCAAGTGTAATATTTTAGATTGTGGATGCGTTTTTTATCTTGGTAAGACAGCTCCAGGAAGTTGTCATAGCTTTGAGCATATAAGCAGGCTTCGTTGTCCAATGCGGCTTGTAGAGAGTTGTAATCGCCCTTCAGATTGTGTTGCTCGGCAATCCTGCTCTCGTACATGCCGGCGGAATCCGTGAAACAAGTGAAGATCACATCATCTTCGTTGTATTCAAAGTATTTTGCCATCTTGATACAAGCCAGCAGATTTGCGATTGAGGATATGCCCAACAACTGGAGCTTGTTCACCAAAGCCTCGTTAATTCCCTTGGCAATAAGGGCTTTCTTTCCTTCTTCTTCATTGAACAGGCGCAAGAGACGCATGCAATCTTCATCTCTAATGGCAGCAACTGCATCGGTATTGCGAACATTGTGTATCCAAGGGACGTGTTTGTCTCCGATCCCTTCAATGCGATGACCACCGAAACCGTTATTTAACAGAGTGGGACATTCAAAAGCTTCTGCGGCGGTTGTTTTCATCATAGGATGGATAGTTTTCAGATAGTCACCCGCTGCAATGGTTCCTGCAGAACCAGTGGAACTCACATATCCAGAGAGACGGTTGCCTTGTTTCTTGATCATATCATATACTTCTTCAATGGCGTTACCGGTTACATGGTAGTGCCAGAAGCTATTGCCAAATTCGTCGAACTGGTTTAGAATTATGTATTGAGGATCCGGTCTCAATTCGCCACATTTGTCATAGATTTCCTTAACGTTCGATTCGCATCCGGGAGTGGCAAAGACCTCGGCTCCAATCTCATGCAGCCAGTCAAAGCGCTCCTGACTCATCTCTTCGGGAAGAATCGCCACTGAAGGGCATGCCAGTAATGCACAATCGAAAGCTCCGCCACGACAATAGTTACCTGTGGAAGGCCATACAGCTTTGTGAATTTCGGGGTCGAACGTTCCACTTACCAAGCGCGGTGCCAGACATCCGTAAGCCGCGCCTACCTTGTGCGCTCCGGTAGGGAAGTATTTACCCACAAGGCCAATAATCCTGGCCTTTACGCCGGAAATCTCCGGGGGTAGTTCCAAAAAATTCGGTGTTCCAAAGAGGCCGGTATCGATATTGTTCTTCCAGGTAATGCGAAATAAGTTCAAGGGATTTATATCCCACAAACCAATGGGTTTTATCCTGTCTTTTATTCCCTGAGGTATGGTCTCAGGATATATTTGCTGACTGATGGTGGGGAGGATGATTCCTCTTTGTTTGCATCTAGCAGCGTTTTTAGCTGCGATACTCCTGTTTATTGTTGTAATCAGTTTTGGCATCCATTCTCCTATTCTGAAATTATCTAGTATGGCACAGGGGATGATAAGAAATCCAGCGTTTTAACCACATCCCGCACTTTGCTGTTGAAGATCATCGCGGCGATCACAAAAGGCTTGTATCCCGCTTCCTGATAGGTGTGCAGACGGTAGCGCTCGAACACGCTTTTGGCCACTTCACCTCTCTCGCAGCTCACACCGCTGATATCTGCGGGCAAACAGTGCTCATAGAGTGCATTCCCACCTTTGGTAAGCTTCATCATATCCTCGGAGCATTCCCAATCCATGTGGCGCTTGTTTTCTGCCAGACAATGCAGTTCAAGATCCTTCAGACCTTGCTTGTCGCCTTGTTTCAGGAGCTCGGTACGGCGTTTCATCACAGTCATCGGTGCCCAGGATTTGGGATAGACCACATCAGCGTCCTTAAAAGCTTCAGCCATGGAATGCACGTGGCTGAAAGACCCTCCGCTCTCTTTGGCAAAAGCTTTGGCGCTGTCCAGAGTTTCCGGCAACAGATCATAGCCCTCAGGATGGGCAAGTACCACATCCATACCAAAGCGAGTCATCAGATTGATCACGCCTTGAGGAACAGAGAGGGGTTTGCCATAGGACGGTGAATATGCCCAGCTCATGGCGATCTTCTTACCTTTAAGCGAATCCCAACCGCCAAAATAGTCCTTTAGCTTCAAGAGATCAGACAGGCTTTGGGTGGGGTGATCCAGATCGCACTGAAGGTTTACCAAAGTGGGACGCTGTGCCAATACGCCATTGGCATAGCCTTCGCTAACGGCATCGGCAACTTCTTTCATATAGCTATGCCCTTCACCTGGATACATATCGTCTCGAATGCCTATCACTTCTGTAAGAAATGAGATCATGCTGGCAGTTTCACGCACCGTCTCACCATGGGCGATCTGGGATTTCACTTCATCCAGTTCGGACAAAGCCAGTCCCAAGCCATTCACAGCCGAAGCAAAGCTGAAACGCGTGCGTGTGCTATTGTCTCTGAAGATAGAGATGGCCAAACCATAGTCGAATATCTTCCAAGGTTTCTTTGCTCTGTGCATCTGTTGTAAAATCTCGGCAACCAACATCACTGCCTTCAGATTGTCCACGCTGTTTTCCCAAGTGAGCAGGAAATCCTGTCCATAGAGGCTGGTCTTCAGCTTTTCCAGTTCTTGCAGTTTGTTACTTATCTCGCACATGTTTATTACCTCTGATTTATTAGTCATTATCATTGGGATACATAGTTTTAGCGGCTATCTCCACAGCATCCACAATCTGTTGATATCCGGTGCAGCGGCAGAGATTGCCCTTCAGAGCCTGCCTGATCTCTGCTCGAGAGGGACGATGATTCTGCATTAGCAGGGCAAGTGCGCTGAGAACCATACCGGGAGTGCAGAAACCGCATTGAATGGCACCAGCATCCACAAAGGCCTGCTGTAAAGGATGCAGACTGCCATCGGAGGGACTGATGCCTTCGATACTGACTATCTCACAGCCCTCCACATCTTTGAGTATCAATCGGCAGCTGCGTTTTACCTCTCCGTTCACCAACACTGTACAGGAACCGCAAACTCCGATGTCGCAGCCGATTTTGGTGCCTGTAAGCCCCAGATCTTCTCGAAGAAAGGCAGAGAGCTTTTTATCTTGAAGGTCTTCAGGTATTGTATAGGTCTTTGTGTTTATGATAATCATGGTTTCCTCAGCTTAATCGGTTGATCCGTAAATCGCTTTCCGGTAGCCCTGTAAATGGCGTTGGCAACTGCGGGAGCTGTGATCTCCAAGGTCGGCTCCCCGATGCCTTTTGCCTTTGAGGGAGAGCAAGGATCGGGATTCTCCACTATTATGGCCGTCATCTCAGGTAGATCCGTGGCACGCATCACCCTGTATTGATGCAGGTTTTCAGCAGTCACGGCACCGTCTTTCAGCGCTAATTCTTCAAAGAGTCCGTATCCTGCCCCCATAACCATCCCGCCATAGATTTGGCCCTTCACCATTGCTGGATTGATCGCCTTGCCTACATCGTGAGAAGCCACCATATTCAACAGCGTTACTTTCCCGGTTTTGGCATCCACCTCCAACTCCACTGCCTGACAGCCATAAACCCAGGTGAAATAGGCATTACCATGGCCTGTATCTTCATCCCAACTTACTCTGGGCGCTTGAAATACACCAAAAGCATAGGGATAGATCTGTTCGCTGTAACACAGTCTGATAGCTTCATTCCAAGTACAGATCACAAGTCCGCTTTCATCCAGTATGTTGCCTTCGCAAAAATGAACTGCTTTCTGCTGCAGATGTTTTTCCAAGGCTTCGGAGATGATGCTTTTCAATATCCTGGCTGCATTGGTGGTTGCCCCGCCGCCCATTAGTGTTCCTCGGGATGCAACCGTGGTGCCACCATCCGGGATGTTTGAGGTGGAAGGCATCCTATAACGTATGCGGGACAGGGGAAGTCCCAGCTCTTCAGCGGCAATCAGAATCATAGCACTCTCGGCACCCTGTCCGTTCTCGTGTACTCCCGTTTCCAAGAGCACGCTGCCATCTGGCTGCACATTGATGATGGCACTATTGAAATCCACGCCTTCCGCACCCAGGCTCATGCCCCGGTAAGAAATGGCATAGCCGATGCCATACCATTTATCCAGATTGGGATCGCCAAAACTGCAGCGTTCACGTTTAGCTTTGTAATCTATCTCACGTAAAACATTATCCATCACTTCATTGAGGGATACCACGTGGTTTTCCAAGACCTGATTGGTAACCGTTACAGAACCTTGACGCACCATATTGATGCGTCTGAATTCCATCTCATCTATAGCCAACTTTTCTGCCGCAATCTCCACCAATTGCTCGATAGCCCAATTAACCTGTGGAGAGCCAAAGCCGCGGAAAGCTCCGGTAAATATGTTGTTTGTATATACTCCGTAAACATCACAATGCACGTTGGGCACTTCGTAGCAACCGCAGCATTGCACGGTGGAACGCCATGTAACCCAGGGAGTAACGCTGCAATATGCTCCGCTGTCCGCCAGCATGCGCACTTTCACAAATGTAATCCTGCCATCGCACTTTACACCCATCCGGTATTGCATCTTGTAAGGATGGCGTTTATAGCTTTCCCGCATACTCATTTCCCGGCTGTAGGTCAGTTTCACTGGCCTCCCGGTAAGAAATGCGCAGAGAGCAGCCCGGGCGCAAACCAGCGCGGCAGTATCGTCTTTGCCTCCAAAACCACCGCCCATAGGCACTGTCTTCACCTCCACATCCTTCAATTCCCAACCCAGAGTGGATGCCACAAATCGGCGGGTACTGAAGGGATGTTGCATGCTGCCAATCACTTCCATCACTCCATCCGGACGCTGGTAACAGAGCGACGCCTCCGGTTCCAAATATGCGTGTTCTACGTGTGATGTATTGAATTCCTGGTCGAAAACGATATCGGCTTCCTGCTCTCCGGTTTCAATATCACCAGTTCTAATCCGATGGTAATTGCAGATATTGCTGCCATGCTCCGGATTTATCAATTCCGCATCCGGCAGTAATGCTTCCTCTGCAGTGTACAAAGCAGGCCGCTGCTGAAGCTCCAGCTTGATCCTGGCAGATGCCGCCAAAGCTTGTTCCCGGCTTTCCGCCACCACCAGCGCGATCACATCCCCCGTACTGCGTATGCGTTTGTGCACCAGCGTGGGATAATCTGGGATGATCTGCCCAAACTTGATCTTCCCGGGAATGTCGGTAGCAGTCACCACCCTGATTACTCCAGGCATGTTTTGGGCTTCGCTGCAATCGATCTGCTTCAGATAAGCGCTTGCCACCGGGGAATGCAGGGGAACCGCATGCAGCATGTATGGCATGCTGTAATCATCGGCATACTTGGCTTTCCCGGTCACTTTGGCATAGGCATCGTTTCTATATGCTTTTTCCATACATCTTCCTGTATACTGATATTCATCAATCGAGCTGGATTGATCCGACAAAGCCGATCCAGCATGTCCCCCTTCAGCTTTCCGCTTTCCACCAGGTTTTGCTGCGGACTGGCATAAAGCTCCCGAATCCCGGCAATACCGCAGGGTACCTTTTCAGGATTATCTTTGAAACGATCCTTATCGATATCCCTAAATGCGCAGTGGTCACTGGCAAGGATATCAAAGACTCCATCCTGTAAAAGCTCGACCAACAATCCTCGCGAATGCTCTGATCTAAAGGGCGGTGTGCATATCCAGCGATGAGCGTCCGGGCCGCAAAGCCGTTCTTCATTGTACAAAAGATAGTGCGGAGCGGTCTCGCAAGTGATCCCAGGATACACCTTTTTTGCCGCCTGGATCAGGATGGCCGCCTGGGGAGTGGAAACATGCACTATATGAACCGGATGGTTGTGTTTGATCGCCAGATCCAACACTCTTTCCACAGCTCTCAATTCCGCTATTTCCGGGCGTCTGAGGCAGTGGTCATGGGGATACCGGAAGGGATGTATCTGTGAGTATTCCTGCAAAGTGGCATCATCCTCGCAATGCACCAGTATCCTGGTCTTGGTTGCTTCCGAAGCCAGCATCCAGTGTTCGATCGCTTCATAGGAGCTGTAAAGCCCGGCCTCGCGATAGGTGCTATACAGCTTGAGATCGCTGTGCTTTCCCAAAAGCGGGATCACATCCTCCGCTTTGGTCTTTACGGGGCTTAAGTGCCAAAACACCTCTCCTTCAAATTCTGCTGCAGCATGTTCCCGCATGGATTCATATTTGTCTTTCAGACTTTGCCCTGGCTCTTCGCTTACAAATACGCCCACAGAGCCCAAAGGCACTCCTTGAGAAGCATGTTCCGGCCTCCGCAGCAGGTTTAGTTCCTTAAATCCGTCCCGGAGCTGATATCCGCCAATGCGTTCTCCCACATGCACATGAAAATCGTGATAAACCTGCTCATGCGTCAAATTTCACCGCCTGAATATCCTTTAGTCCATGCCCGGTAAGCATCAGTACCACACTTGATTTATCTGCGATCTTTCCCTGTTCTCTACAGCTGAAGTATGCCGCCAGTGTCGCTGCAGAAGAAGGCTCACAGAAAATCCCGCTACGTTCTGCCAACATCATTTGTGCTGCCAGAATCTCCTCATCGGATACCCTTACTCCAAACCCACTGCTATTATGGAGTGCTTTGACGGCTAAGTGAGCTGCTGACGGAGTTTTTACCGAGATTGAATCTGCTATAGTGCTGGGTTGATGAGCATCGGCATATACACCACTTTCCCAATATGAGCAGATGGCGTCCGAGCTCTCTGCCTGAGCCGCCACCAATGCAGGCTGTTTACTGATCAGACCAGCTTTGTGAAGGTCGTAAAATGCCTTTGCCATTCCGGAGAGAATCACGCCATCTCCGGTGGGCACAAAGATATAATCCGGCAGAGTCTCCATCTGTACAAAGAGTTCCAACCCCGCACTCTTCTTTCCTTCTATGGTAAAGGGATGGTAGGCAGTGTTGCGGTTCAGACAATCGTGTTCTTTCCCGTAATTTAAGGCCGCTACAAAGGCATCGTCGTAGCTGCCCTCCACCAGATTCAACTTCGCCCCATGTACTTTGATCTGAACCAGCTTTGCTTGCGGTGCAGCCGCTGGAGCAAAGATCACTGCTTTGAGACCTGCAGCTGCGCAGATAGCTGCCAAAGACGACGCTGCATTCCCCGTGGATGCAGTCACAATCTCTCTGATTCCCAGTCGTTTGGCTTCGGCCACCACCAAGTGTGAAGCACGGTCTTTGAACGATCCCGAAGGGTTGAGACCGTCAAATTTCAGATACAGCGCTTCTCCCGCCAGGCTCTGACTGCAGACCAGGGGCGTCCTGCCCACTGGCAGATTGGGAAAATACTCTTTATCCAGAGGACAGAGTATCTCACAGATATCATCCATACGCTTCGCTTCATGCGCATCCGGGAAAGCGATGGTAAATTCTGCCCAAGCCCTGGCTACTGCGTCATAATCGTACACGCATTCCAGAATTCCGGGTAAGGGCATGCCGGCCTTGTAATCCTTGGCGCAATCAGGGCACAGATAGATGAGATCATCTGGAGGATATTCTCTTCCACATTCTGTACATCGATAATTTGTGAAGTATGTCATTGTTTCAATTGATAGATCAATGCCGCGTAGAAAGCAGCCGCTTCATTTAGGTGTTCGATGGGAGTGGCCTCATTAGGCGCATGGGCATACACTTCATTTCCGGGTCCCAAGCCGATGCAGGGGATATTGTGCATGCCAGCGATTGCGACACCGTTGGTAGAAAAAGTCCATTTATCGATCTTAGCGCTGCGGTAAAGGGTCTGTTCATAAGCTTTTGCGGCTGCTTGTACCCAAGGTGAGTCTTCCGGAGTGACCCAGGTGGGATAATACTTCTCGGTGGGATACACCAAGCCGGTATATGCCGCTTCTTCATACATCAACACTTCTATGTGGGAATCCGGATGACCGGCCAGGATACAAGCCTCTCTCACTTCGCCTACCGCACTTTCCTTGGTCTCGCCCCATGTAAGGCGGCGATCCAGATGGATGCGGGCGCTATCCGGCACGGCGCACTGTGAAGGTCCGGTAAAATACACTTCCGTAACCGCCACCGAGCCTTTGCCCAGAAAATCGTCTGTATGCAAGCGTTCATGCAGCTTTTCGATCTCCAGTGCTATCCGTGATATCTTGTAAATGGCATTATCACCGCGTTCCGGAGCGGAGCCGTGGCAGGAAAGCCCTTTCACATGCACCTGCATCTCCATGCGTCCCCGATGGCCGCGATAGATATTCATATTCGTAGGCTCCGTAATCACAACCAGATCCGGCTTTATCTTGTCTTCATTGATG
>JALOBM010000070.1 GCA_023228285.1 Candidatus Cloacimonadota bacterium
ACGAAAAGGTTCGCAAAAAGGGTCGCGTCAAGTTCAGCCTGTGTTCCTGCAACAGAAGCCGTACATTTGTCCTTCAGGAAGTAAGTGGGGAACGTGGCTCTTGATACTGCGTAGTCCCCGCTGGGGATCAGCCTGACATTCCTGAGATCTTTCGTGCCCTCTTCTACCAGCATCATCCTGTCTTTAAAAGGAAAGAGGGAGAGGTCCTCCTGGACGATTATGAGATAAAGGCCGTCACATTCTTTGCATGCGGTCTCTATGAGATATCTGTGCCCATAAGTAAATGGGTTGCAGTTCATTACAGCAGCCCCAATGTTGTCTTGACCCGAAAATATTTTGTTTTGCTGAAGGATCTTACGGTAATCGTCAGAAGATGGTTGTCCGGATTCCATCAGAACAACAGTCTCAGTCCTTGCCAGTTCGCTGAAGCCCAGATATGCAAATTTATCTGCCATATCACATTTAGTGAAGACGAAAAGGTGGAATATGTTGTTTTCTCTGGCATAACGCAGCAAGTCAGATATCACCATGCCGGATAGGCCGGCTTCCTGCCATTCGGGGTCTGCTGCCACCATTTTTATCACTTTGCCCTGTATGCTTGCAGTCGCGATTATCTTTTCATCGGGGTTTTCTACGACAGCAGTACAGTCAGGTGTGCCTTCAAAGGTCAGTCCGTTTCTCTCAAGCAGAAGTTCCACCTGTTTTTTTTCATTTTTGCTGAGATTTTTTATCGTTCTGGTCTGAAGGCCAAACATTTAGTCTTAGTCCTTTTCAAGTTTTCTTTTTAAAATTTCGCCGATGCTCGATCTTGGCATCTCGGTGAGGAAATCGATTATTCTGGGAACTTTATAGTATGAAAGTTTTTTCTTGCAGTGTTCGATAAGGTCCTTTGAAGTGACCTTCTCATCCTTTTTCAGCACAACGAATGCTTTTACTATCTCTCCGCTTATTGAGCGGGGCACTCCTATGACAGCCGCCTCAGCTACTGCGGGATGTTCAAGCAGAACTTTCTCTACTTCCTGTGCATAGACTTTGAAGCCTCCGACGAAGATCACCTCTGTCCTGCGTCCTACAAGGTAGAGATATCCATCTTTGTCGAATCTGGCTATGTCACAGGTGTCGAACCATCCGTCCACGAATCTCTTTGCAGTAAGCTCAGGGTTTCGGTAGTAGCATTTTGCCACATTGTCGCCCCTGATCCAAAGATGGCCTTCTGAACCTGCTGGAAGGACCTTTCCTTCATCATTTCTTATCTCAGCTTCGACACATGATAAAAGTGTGCCGACACTGCCCGCTTTTCTGTTTTCTATTCCGGGGGCGATCGATACGACCGATGCTGCTTCAGTGAGTCCGTATCCTTCTATAACAGGAACGCCGAGATACTCCTGGGATCTTTTATCAAAATCCAGAGGAAGCCTGTCGCCTCCGGAGAGTATGTATCTGAGGCTTTTTGGAGGTGTAATTCCCCTTGCAACAGTTCCCAGCAGAAGCGAAATAATAGTCGGAACTGCGGGCACGATAGTTACAGAGGCATTTCTCATAGCGTCCATTGCAGCTTCAGGAGGCATGAAGGTGGGAAGGACGACCTGACATGTGCCCTTGACAAGAGGGATCAGGGAACCGCAGACAAATCCGAATGCGTTGAAATTAGGCAGAGCATTAAGAAAAACGTCATCATCCGTCAGTTTGCCAATATGATCCACACATGCGTTGATGCTGGCATAAAGGTTGGCATGAGTCAAAGGGACAGCCTTCGGTTCGCCTGTAGTGCCGGAAGTGTAAAAAATTACGGCAGTATCTGTCGATTCTTCATCGGACGTTCTTCCTGCAATGCTTTCTACAGGGGCATCCAAAGAAGTGACGGCACAGGGTATGCCCTCCTCAGAGATAAGCGGGACTATGCTTGATGAACCCCTGTAAGTTATAGAGGCGAATACATCTGCGTGCTTCAGCTGTTTTATCAGAGAAACATAACCGCTTCTGGGATCTATAGGTACTACAGTTCCTCCAAGCTTCCATATGGCTATCATTGATGCGAGCAGTATTGGGCTGTTGGGAAGAAGGAAAGCCATTCTTTGTCCGGCCTTGAAGCCGCTTGAACGGAAGCCTTTCTCGCATTCTTCTGTCAGTTCAAGAAACGCGCCGCCTGACCACCATGTTTTCTGCCACCATATAAATGGTTCTGTCCGAAGTGATTCAAGGTTTGATATTATGATATCTTCAAGTCTGGGAGCCAATGCTTCCCCTCCACTCTATTAAAGCGTCAATGCCATGTATGATTCCCATGCAGCTGAAAAAGGCAACATGCTCTCAGGGATGTCATATCTGGGATGGTGAAGACCGTATTCCAGCCCGGTGCCCATAAGCATAAAGACAGATGGGACACATGAACTGAAGAAGGAGAAATCCTCTCCGGAGAGCAACGGCCGTTCCAACATTTTAATGCCATCCTCACCAAAGAAAGGAATACCAACATTTACAACCTTGTCTACCATTTCAGAGTCATTTTCCACCTGACTGTAATTCCTGGTGTATTCTACTGAAGCAAGGCCTCTGAATGCTTTGGCAATTGCGGGCGCAACAGTTTCAATTCTACTTTGGACGAAATCCCTTGTTTTTGGGTTGAAAGCGCGCAGTGTTCCCCATATGTTGACCTGTTCCGGTATTACATTATAAGCGTAACCTGCCTCGATCTGTCCGAAAGATACGACTATCGGATCTCTTGGGTCTATCTCTCTTGTAAGCATCGTCTGTATAGCAACTACGATGTGAGAAGATATCGTTATGGGGTCGATGGCCATGTGAGGCTCTGCGGCGTGTCCGGCAGTACCTCTGATGTCGATATGTATCCTGTCTGAAAGCGCTGTAAGGACACCTTTACGCAGGAAAAGCTCACCATAAGGAATTTCTGACCACCAATTGAGAGAAGCTGCGTTTCCGATGTTGAAAGTTTCAAGGAACCTGTTTTCAACAAGAATCCTGGCCCCGCCTTTTCCTTCACCCGCAGGCTGGAAAAGGAATACAACCTTTCTTTTTAATTCATCTCTGTGAAGGGAGAGCACCTTGGCTGCTCCAAGCAGTGACGCCATATGGGCGTCGTGTCCGCATGCATGCATAAGGCCTGGCATGCACGAAGAGAAGGGGAGCCCTGTCTCTTCTTCAACAGCAAGTGCATCCATACAAGAGCGCAGAAGAACAGCAGGCCCGGGCAGGTCTTTCCCTAAGATCCCGATTACGGATGTTGGGATCGCAAAACCTGAGATGACCTCCATGCCCTCGATAGAATCGAGAACCCTTGTTATTTTGGAGGCAGTGATATTTTCTTCGAACGCGAGTTCGGGGAATTGATGAAAATCCCTTCTCCAATCCCGCATTTCCTCTGAGATGTTCTCTGCTTCAGTCAGAAGCTGGGCTCCCAGAGCAGATAGTCCTGAATTATCAGACATATCGGATACTTCCTTCCACCTTTAGAAAGCACTAGATGAATAATGGCTTAGTTTATCACAAATCGGGGATATAGTGTACAATTGTGCAGTCGGAAGGCCTTTCTTCCTAATTGATGACAGGGGATGCTGAATCAGGTGGACCAGAATATGAAGGGAATAGTTGCTCTTTTCTTTGCTTATTTTATCTGGGGAGCGATGCCTGTCTACTGGAAAGCACTGGAAGTCGTTTCATCTTTTGAAATATTAGGGCACCGGGTAATATGGTCCGCGTTATTTACTTTCCTTCTGATGTTTGGACACAGAAACCGTACCATCTTCATGGATATGCTGAAAGAGAGGAAAAAAGACATCTTCTGGCTTGCAGGAGGGGGATCCCTTATATCTTTCAACTGGGGCCTCTACATATGGGCCGTTAACCATGGAAGAATACTGGAGACAAGCCTTGGCTACTTTATCAACCCTCTTGTAAGCATGTTCTTCGGGATGATGTTTTTTAAAGAAAAACTAAATAAAATTCAGACTATCGCACTTTGCCTTGCGGTTCTCGGAGTAAGTTTGGAACTGATCTCAGTAGGATCAATACCACTTGTTTCAATTGGTCTTGCTATCTCCTTCGGATCGTACGGAGTTCTCAAAAAGGCAGTCAAGGCCAAACCCGATATTGCCCTTTTCATTGAAACCCTCACCGTAACTCCGGTCGCCCTGACGTTTCTAATACTTCTGCAGAAAGAAGGGGCTGCATCTTTTCCTTATGACGGCCTGACAAATATTCTGTTGGCAGGTACAGGTATACTTACTTCCATCCCTCTCATACTTTTCGCTTATGGTGCATCAAGGGTACCCCTAACGACGATAGGCTTCGTCCAATATATATCTCCCACGCTTAGTTTCATGCTTGGCGTCTTTGTCTACAACGAACCTATCCTGATATCGAGGATAACCACATTTATTTTTATCTGGGCAGCCCTCACAGTCTATTCAGCAGATGCCATCATCAAGAGCAGACGCAGGGCCGGCAGCAGTAAAGCATGACTCCAGTCCTTCAAAGTTAAAACTATCAAATATCAAAAAAAATTTTTGGTTCGTGTTGACATACATACTTCAGCGTATGTATAATTCGCTATGCTAACTTTTAGATTGGAAGTGATGTATTGCCAAGAAAGACGAAAGAGGAGTCAATAAAAACAAGAAGCCTGCTTCTTGAAGCGGCTCTTGACGTTTTTTCTGAAAAAAGTTTTTCAGAGGTCACATTGAGTGAGATAGCAGAACGTGTCGGGATGACAAAAGGCGCGCTTTACTGGCATTTCAAAAATAAAGGCGACTTGCTTTCCAAGCTGATCAAAGAGATATTCCTTGATTCCGAGATAGAGTTTGCAGAAAAATTAGTCGAGCGCGAGACGTTGGCAGATTTGCGTGATTACTACAATAAAAAACTTATGTTGCCTGACAAAAATGACAGGTTTATAAAGATCAATGCCATAATGCTAAGGCGTTTTGAATGGCCGGAGGAGGTAAGGTCAAATTTATTTACCCTTCTGAAGGACCAGATAGCAAGAGAAAAGAAGATGATCAACGAAATTTTGCTTAGATCAAGGAGGGAGGGGGTCATCAGGCAGGATATTGAGGTAGAGAATGCCTCTTCAGCGATAACCTCGGTCTTTTATGGCCTTTATATATTGGTTCTGAATGAGATCGTCACAGATGACATTATTAAGAGCACCGATTTTATATTCAACGCATTCAGAAAAGAACTGATTTGCACAAAAAACTGAACATTTTTATTTAAAGAAAGAGCAGGTGCGTTTAAATGACAGCACAAGGGGAAGACGGAAAGATCCAGATCAGGAACACTTCGGGGAAGTACGGATGGATGAAGGCTATCGTAGTAATTGCAATAATTGTAATAATTGGATTCGCAGCAAAGGGTTATTTAAAATCCGATGCCGCAATAAAAAATTCTCAGATGCAGCCACCAGCCCCTGCTGTAGTTCTTTATACTGTGACAGAAAAGGACCTGTCTACGAGCCGAAGCTTTATTGGAAAGGTGGAAGCTGTTCAGACTGTTTCCCTAAAATCCCAGGTTTCAGGAGAGATCGTCAAAGTTAACTTCAAAGAGGGATCCCTTGTAAAGGCAGGGCAGCCCCTTTTTACGATAGACCCGAGCCATTAT
Source organism: Candidatus Cloacimonadota bacterium (assembly GCA_023228285.1). Lineage (GTDB taxonomy): Bacteria > Cloacimonadota > Cloacimonadia > Cloacimonadales > Cloacimonadaceae > UBA5456. The sequence goes on from JALOBM010000070.1 coordinate 5,617, forward strand.
CAGGCTACTGCAGACCTCAGGAAAGCTGAGCTCGAACAGGCTCAGGCAGGATTGGTAAAGGCCGAAAAGTATCTTGCACGTGTTAAGGCAGCAGACGCGCGCAGTATTTCTGCAAGTGACATAGATGCGGCCGAAAGCGCTTTTTTGCAGGCCAAAGCCGGTGTTTCACAGGCTAAGGCTGTGTTAAAGCTGGCACAGATAGACCTTTCACATGCCCGGATAACTTCCCCTATAAGCGGACAGATAGGGGCAGCTGCACTTACAAAAGGAAATTATGTAACTCCCGCTTCAGGCCCTCTTGCAACTATAGTCCAGATGGATCCGATACGTGTCTCTTTTGCCATGCCGGACAAAGATTATCTTAATGAGCTGGAGCAGTTCAAAAAAAACGGGCCGGTATACGAGACGACTTTGGTTCTTTCTAACGGCAGGGAACTCAATATGCAGGGGGAGCGTGACTTTGAAAGCAATAAAGTTGACGAAAGGACCGGCACCCTTGAGATGGTGATCCGTTTCCCCAACCCTGAGGGCATACTTATCCCGGGTTCTATGGTCAGGGTAGGGACAAAACCTGTTGAGAAAGACACCAGCATAGTTATACCTCAGGAATCGATACTGGCTGATTCACAGGGAAGCTACGTTTATACGGTAGATGGGAATAATATTGCCCATCAGACAAGAATAGAGCTTGGAGCAGAGATCGGCAGCATGCGTAAGGTCGTCAAGGGTTTAAAGGTAAATGACAGGATCATCCGTATCGGTCTGCAGAATGTGCGTCCGGAATCTCCTGTTGCGCCTGCCCAGGCAGAAACGGAAAATAAAACGGCAGCAGAGATCGCAGGACAGAACGAGGTAGAGCTGTCATTGTCTTCCCCTGATTCCCAAAGCAAAGAAGGAAACTAAAGATGTTATCTGAATTTTTTATCAGGCGTCCCAGATTCGCAATGGTAATAGCCATTGTTTTGGCTTTTGCCGGACTCATAAGCGCGTTCAGGCTGCCTGTTGCCCAGTATCCGAACGTTACACCCCCGCAGGTCAGTGTCGGAGCATCTTACAGGGGAGCTGATGCTTCGACTCTCTCAAGCACAGTGGCGGCACCTTTGGAAGAACAGCTCAACGGTGTCGATGGAATGATCTACATGAGCTCGACTTCTGATAACAGCGGGAATTATGAACTTACCATCACCTTTGACATGGGGACAGATCCAGACATGGCCCTTGTCAAGGTACAAAACCGCGTCCAGCAGGCCGCCCCGATGCTCCCAAGCGAGGTCACGGCACAGGGTATAACAGTAGAATCCCGTTTCTCAGACATTCTGGGATTTGTTGGTATCATATCTCCCAATGGAACGAAAGACGGTCCATTTCTTATGGACTACGCTGAAAATAACGTCAAAAACGTTTTCAAGCGTGTTCCGGGAATGGGCGACTGCCAGGTCTTCGGTTCAAAGTACAGCATACGCATATGGCTTGACCCCGAACGCATAGCTTCACTGGGGCTAAGCATCAATGACGTTGCAAATGCAATAAGGAGCCAGAATAAACAGGCATCCATAGGTTCTATAGGGACGGCTCCGGTAAAAACTGACCAGCCTCTGGTATATTCACTGACCACACGGGGACGGCTAAATTCCGTAAGCGAGTTTGAAAACATAATCCTTCGCACGACGACCCAAGGAGGGCTGGTGAAACTCAAAGATGTCTCCCGTATCGAACTGGGATCTGAGTCATACGCTTTCGATGCCACATTTAACGGAAGGCCTGCGGCAATGATGCTTTTGACCCAGTCCTCCGGATCAAACGCTCTCGATGTAATGGCAGGAGCCAAAAAAACTATCGAAGAACTGACTCCCCGTCTTCCTAACGATACAGAGTTCGTTCTGGGATACGACTCAACGGAATACGTAACTGCTACGATAAAAGAGATTATCCTTACACTCCTGATAACGTTTTCTCTTGTTGTTTTCGTATGCTATCTCTTCCTTCAGGACCTGAGGGTAACGCTTGTGCCTGTGGCAGCTATCCCGATCTCTCTCCTTGCTACATTTTCAGGACTGGCATTCATGGGTTACAGCATCAACATTCTCTCACTCTTTGGACTGGTGCTTGTAATAGGAACGGTCGTTGACGATGCTATCATTGTCGTCGAACGTGTCCTCTTTATAATGGACAGGGACCACTGTGATACGGAAACAGCTACGGTACAGGCCATGAGGGACGTTACAGGACCCATGGTCGCCACCACGCTGGTTTTCCTTGCCATATTCGTGCCGGTCGGTTTTATGGGAGGCATTACGGGTCAGATCTATAGGCAGTTTGCAGTTACCATATCATTCTCAGTCGTCTTTTCCCTGATCGTTGCACTTACGCTAAGCCCTGCAATGTGCTCTCATCTGCTTACAAAAGTCCACCAGAAAAAAAGCGGCCCCCTTAAGTGGTTCAATGATTTATTGGGTGTTTCTACTAAGAAATACGTCGCCGGCTCAGTCTGGCTGGCCAGCAGAAAGGTGATAACGGTGGCGATACTTGCAGCTGTTATTGCGGCAGCAGTATTTTCGGCCAAATACCTGCCGACAGAATTTCTCCCCAATGAAGACCAGGGAGCGGCTTTCGCAGCTATACAGCTGCCGGAGGGTGCAAGCCTGGCTAGGACACAGGCTGTAATGGACAAACTTATCCCTCAGATAAGGGATATTCCAGGAGTCAAATTTGTAATGGGAATAAAGGGTTACAGCATAATCGGTGGTGCAAGCGAAAACATGGGTACGATAATTATGCCTCTTGAGCACTGGGAGGAAAGAAAATCCAGGGAAAAGAACCTGCAGACTATCGTTGGGAAAATAGTTGCCATCGGTTCATCTGTCCCAGAGGCTCAGATAAATGTTTTTACGCCACCGGCTATACAGGGGCTGGGGATAAGCGGCGGCATAGATATGCGCCTGCAGTCAAGCCTTGAGAACGATCCTGAGAGGATGGCCATGGTACTGAGGGATTTTGTGGGAAAAATAAACCAGATACCGGGAGTCCTCTATGCCTACAGTACTTACACATCGAACACCCCCCATCTCTTTCTTGACATCGACAGGGAAAAGGCCGAGATGTTGAATGTGCCGATCGGGAATATATTTTCCACTCTTCAGACATACTTTGGCTCAGCCTACATAAACGACATCAACATAGGTACTCAGATCAACAAGGTATTGGTACAGTCTGACTGGAATTTCAGAAACAACATGAGCAAGGTAGGAAACATTTACGTAAACAGCATGGCAGGAGACCCGGTCCCTCTCCACAGCCTTGTCTCAATAAAGAATACCGTAGCCCCACGTTCAATAGCCCGCTATAATCTCTATCCCAGTGCGGCCATAACCATAGTTATGAAGCAGGGATTTTCTACGGGACAGGGCATCACAAGTCTGAGAGAGCTGGCCAAAGGCCTTCCTGAGGGGTATGGTTATGAATGGTCAGGAATGACATATCAGGAACAGCAGGCGAAGGGACAGATAGCAGTAGTCATAGCAATAGCACTGCTCTTTGCATATCTTTTCCTTGTTGCCCAGTATGAAAGCTGGACAGTTCCGGTACCGGTGATCCTCTCACTCCCGATAGCAGTCCTGGGCGCGCTAGGCGGAATCTATGTCATGGGACTTTCAGTTTCGATCTACGTACAGCTTGGAATATTGCTGCTGATAGGACTGGCCGGTAAGAACGCAATACTGATCATCGAGTTTGCAAAAGAACAGAGAGAAGACAAGGGGCTTTCAATAATCGATGCTGCTGCGGAAGCTGCCAGAGAACGGTTCCGAGCAGTTCTGATGACTGCGTTCACATGTGTTGTCGGAGTGCTTCCCATGCTTCTGGCAAGCGGTGCCGGCGCCGGAAGCAGAAGGGCTGTCGGGACAACGATATGTTTCGGTATGACTACAGCAACCATACTTGGAATATTTTTGATACCTGCACTCTACGTCCTTTTCCAGTCTCTGAGGGAAAACATCAAGGGACGTATAAAAGCTTCGTTTGGTAAGGATTAAGGGGAGTGGGATGATGAAAAAGATCAATATAGCGGTAATTTCCATATTCATCCTTCTTATGGCAGGTTCTGTTTTTGCTGAAAATGCTTCTCAGCAAAACGCTGATATCGAACTTAGTGAAGGGAAATGGATAGAGATGACCCATAGGTATCCTGTCCCTGCTGTGTCAGGTGATGTATTAAGCGAGCCCGATCCCGAAAT
>JALOBM010000071.1:0-7766 GCA_023228285.1 Candidatus Cloacimonadota bacterium
AAAATCCGGCTTGAGCAAGCCCAGACTTCGCTGGAAAAGAAAATTGCCGATCTGGATATTCATATGATGGACAGTTCATCCGATATAGGACTCCCTCTCTCCATGCTTCGCTGTATTTGCTGCCCCGTCTGCCATAAAGAGCTGATGCTCAGCAATGTACACATGAACCAGAAATATATATTTAATGGTGATCTAAGCTGCCATTGCGGCTATCATGCTCATATCGCCGACGGGATACTGCATACACCGAACAACAATAGAAGTAAACATGATAAGCCGGACCTTGTGCGTGAACTTTATAAAGATCTGCCTCCGGACCTGATAAGCCTATTTCAGCGTTCATATAACTGTATGACCGAAAAATTGCTGAATGCAGAGCCGTCCGGCAAGGTACTGCTTGAAACCTATGTCAATGCGTGGTTCTTCCTGCACAACCACCAGCATATCCTGCCTAAAGATACTATGATAATTGTGATCGATAAATTTCCGGAAACTTTGCGTGTTTACAAAGATCTGATCGAAAGACAGAAATGCGGGTTAGACATCCTTTACATTGCTGACGCCGGGCTGGAACCGCCGCTTAAACCGCATACAGTTGATATAAACATAGATTTCTTCGCGCTTAACGAGCATAATTTCTACCACCATACTTTCTGGCTGGATCACCTTTCCCCGTATCTGAAAAAGGCTGCTCTTGCGCTGGGAACGTATTTTTATTTCGAGCACGGGCATAAATCTATGCAAACCCTGCTGAAAGAATATCCCGAATCGTATACAAATAATTTCAGCAAACAGTATTTTCTGAAAAGCATAAGAAGCGGTTTTGATATTCTTGATTCAGAGGAACTTGGTTATACTACTGATTCAGGCGAAAACCTTGGTTTTTCTTTCCACATAAAAGGGGAGAAGATGCACCTATTTTCTTATCTGGCACGGAAAACAGACTGATATACTGTTTGTTTTTATTAACAGGGATGAAATATATTATCTGTAATGTTACGCATATCGCCCATCACTGGAATTTATTTGTTATTGCCTGGTGCCCTGTAATCTCCACCAGATGGTATCTCTCTCATCGTATTTCTTGTTTGCGTCTGTTAAAATTAATATCAGCTCTGGTAAAGAGGTGCACATATGAAAATAGAAAGTGAACGGTTTATACTGAGAACACTTCGTGAAACAGATCTTGAAGATTTCCTTTCCTGCAGAGCTGATGAAAATGTTGCAAGGTATCAATATTGGGAACCTTACACCAGTGGGCAGGCTGTTGAATATATTAACAAACACAAGGATTCTAAGCCGGGGGTTCCTGGTGAGTGGTTTCAGCTTGGAATTGTCGATAAAACGTCCGGCCGTCTTATAGGTGATTGCGCGATTCTTTTAATTTATGACGAACCAGGCAATGCGGAGGTCGGATGTAATGTTTCTCCTTCTTATCAGAAAAACAGGGTTGCAGATGAAGCCCTGAGGTGTTTGTTCGATTATGCTTTTGAGAATTTAAATGTACGCAGGATCTCCGCTGTTGCTGATGTAGAAAATACTGCATGCATCAGGCTTCTGGAGGGGCTTTGCCTGAAGCAAGACAAAAGCTCAGTCAGGAGTTTATGGTTTAAGGGCAAGTGGGGGCGTGAGCTTACGTATTTTATGCTGAAAGAAGACTGGATGGCTTTACGCGAGATACGGCAATAGATCTGACAGACTTAATGCGTATCGTAAATTATGGCTGTGTTCAACTGTCAGTGATTGGATATAATTAAAAAGGCCCGGGGCTGAAAGCAGCACCGAACCCATATTTCAAACGCCTCATTTTGCACCTGTTGGAACTTTATACAAAAACTGGGATAGTCCCTTTGTCCCGTATCCCGTGTGCGCCGCCTTTTGTTAAGTTAGATAAACAGCGCTCATTTTTTCGAGCATTTTGTGCAGTTCTTCGTGTTTTCCGAGCCCGATCACTTCTTCTTCGAGTTCCTCAAAACGATCATAAAGTTTCTCCTGAACTTCCTCAGTAAGCACCTTATCTGCCATTTGGAAGAGGACATCATTCTCTTTTAGGATGTGTTCATCCAGGAGCTCGATGTAGGCCTTCATGTTGTTTGAGAGCTCCATAGCCCGGGAGTTATCTGCAGCTTCAAAGTTTATAAGGTTTCGGCTTATGTTGCGGGTGTACTCCCTTCCCTGTTCGTGTTCGGCAAGCATTACGCCGATAGGGCCACCTGTTTTGGGTATTCCGGCCTCTTCAAGAATCGGAAAGAGTATCTCTTCTTCTTTGGCGTGGTGACAGCGATCAACGAAGACCCTAAGGAAATCTGTCATATTGTCCAGATCCTGACGCTGAACTTTTAGTCCTGATCTTATCCTGGCAGAGATGGCTTCCATAATTCGCATCATGAGCTTCACTGCCTCATGTTCATGTTTCAGTGCCTCAGTAGCTTTCATGAAAATCCTCCTCCAAACATTAAAAATTGTTCAACATTGCACTTAAGATTTTAACCGAGAAATGTTGACCTGTATATCGGTTGTGGAGAGGTTAAGTAGAACCCCAAAAAAGGCCAAAAAATGAAATGTAACATTTCAGTCAAATATTAATAATATTTTCACTGATCCAACAAAGGTCAGCCTGACATCAAAATTCAAAAAATGGGATAAGTGAGACTAATGCTGTATAGTTCGCTTATCGGAGATAGTATTAATGTCGGATGCGTTTACAGCGATCAGCATCAAACCCTTATTGAGGTGTTTGGTCATTGCCTCTCTCGCTTTTACGGGCTTTCTTTGTAGAATACAGCTGATTATTTCTTCCTGATCCTGGATAAGTTCTGATATGTCTACAGGCGACATATCATCAAATTTTGATCTTTGTGCTGCAATTTCAGCTTGGATCGAAGAAAGAAGCCTTACAACAAAAGAGTTTTTTGCAAGCTTTACTATCGTGTCATGAAATAAATAATGTACCCTGTCTTGTTCCTGCATAGTATCACTTCTGCTTTTTTGTGCAATGACCAAGATATGCTTTAGTTCCTCCAGCTCATCATCAGTAGCTCTTTCAGCGGCCCAATAAGCGCTCTGTGCTTCCAATAGTGCCCTGATTTCAGTTATTTCAAATAAACTTGCATCCCTGTACCCGTCTTCAATCAATTCAGAAGAAAGAATATATCTGACAGCATCTTTAGAAAGAAAGGTTCCCTGTCCCGGTCTGGATTCGAGTATGTTCATGTTATTGAGAGTTTTTATCGCCTCTCTTACAGAATTTCTGCTGACAGAAAAAGAGTCAGCCAGCTCTTTTTCACTGGGAACTCTTTCTCCGGGTTGCCATAATCCATTTTTTATCGCCGTTATTATTTCTAATAGTATCGTCTGTGAAAGAGTTTTTCTCATAACGGGCCTTAGCAATGTTATTTCTCCTCTCAAAGTTGGACCTTTATCGTTACCATTTTAAACGGGATCTCCTCTTTATGACAACATTTATCAAAATAAATCAGATGGCGTAATCAGAAAATTCAGAAAGAGTTGTTGACATATTAAAAATAGATGTATATTATAATTGTAGGATATTTAAACAGGTATGTACAATTTGGGATTTACTGTTTTATCTTGTTAAATTACTGCCGTAAATCATGTAAAAAGTAATAAGAGATTATTTGTTTCGGAACTAAAAAAAGATATTCGGGAGGTAGAAGAGATGCCGTGTAAACTTATCAACGCAGAAATGGTAAAAGAGCTGCTGACGATGAAAGATACTGTCGCAGCGTGTGAAGATGCTTTTGACGGATGGGGCAAAGGTGAGGTTATCTGTCCCACCAAAATAACTTTGGAACTTGGTGAAGATGCAGAATGGCCTCCTTATAAAAATGGCCTCAATGCAATGCCTGCGTATATTCATAGCAAAAAAAGTGCAGGCATCAAATGCGTAGGAGGATCTTTGAACAATCCTTCATGGGGGCTGCCGTACATAATTGCCCTAATTTTGTTATTTGATCCGGAAACAGGGATTTTTAGATGTATTGTTGACGGAGAGCAGATAACTAATTACAGGACCGGAGCACAGGCTGCTGTTGCCGCAAAATACATATCCGGCAGGAAGAAAATCAAGTTGGGCATTTATGGAGCAGGGGCTCAGGGCAGGACGCAGTTAATGGCTTTCGCAGAGGTATTCGATATTGAAAAAGTTGTCATTTATGACATCAACCCTGAAGCCGTAAAGAAATATATTGATGAGATGTCAAAGGTCGTCAAGACAGAAATTTGTGCAGCTGCATCAGCGGAAGATGTACCAAAAGAGGCAGACATAGTAGTTTCGGTAACTCATGGAAGGAACAAGTTCATCAAAAGCTCCTGGATCAAACCGGGCCAGATAGTTTTCCCTATGGGGTCATTTACTGAGTGTGAAGATGAACTTCTTCTGTGTGCGGATAAAGTATTTGTTGATTCTATAGGCCAAACAATGCATAGGGGTGCACTGAAAAGCGTGGTTGATCAGGGCAAATTTAAGCAGGAAATGATAACCGGAACTATTGGGGAAGTCGTCTGTGGAAAGATAGACGGAAAGGTCAAGAACAACGAAAGGATAGTATGTATCCCAATCGGTACCGGAGCAATGGATGTTGCGGTTGCAACAGCAGTTTTTGAAAAAGCAACGAAACTGAATATGTTTGACCAGTATGTTTTCAATAAAGATGTTGAAATAGAACCCAAACGCTAATTATTTGTTTTAGGTCTGTCGGTATTTTGCAAAAAGGGCTGACAGGCCTTCACTATATTATTTTTTAAATAAAAGAAAGAGGTGAAACAAAATGACAAAGTTTAAATTTAGGATCCCGCACACATACATACTGATTTCCTTTTTGATCATTCTTGCCGCAATAGGAACTTACACGATCCCTGCAGGCGAGTTCGAACGAATGAAAGATGAAAAAACAGGCAGAACCCTTGTTGTGCCGGGGACCTTCCACAGTGTTGAACAAAAACCGGTGGGTGTCTTTGATACTTTTATGTCTTTGCCAAAAGGTCTGGATGCAGCAAGCGAAATTATATTTTTTGTTTTGATGGTTGGCGCGGTCTTTCAGGTGATCAACGCGACAGGTACTATTAACCGTTCTATAAACAGATCTGTTGAAAAGCTGAAGGGCAGAGAGCATATTTTAGTTCCTGCCACAATGCTCGTGATAGCTGCCGGAGGAGCGACATTTGGAATGGCTGAAGAATCTCTTGTTTTTATTCCATTGGCTGTCGCTATGGCAAAAGGCGTTGGATATGACGCTGTAGTAGGTGTAGCTATGATATATCTGGGTGCTTATGTCGGATATACTGCCGGTCCGATGAATCCATTTAATACTGGCATCGCACAGGGAATAGCCGAATTGCCCTTATTCTCGGGAATGGGCTTTAGATTTGGATGTATGGCATTGTTCTACGTCCTTGTCTGGTGGTGGATAATGCGCTATGCCAAAAAAATCAAGATGGATCCCACTAAAAGTGTAGTATATGGACTCAGTTCATCTGCATCGAAGGAAGATATAATTCTTAATTCCGAAGAGAAACTTTCAGGGAAAGATATGGCTATACTCGCGGTGGTACTGATTGGATTCGCATTTCTTGCTTGGGGTGTAATCAAAAAAGGTTACTATCTCCAGGAAATAATCACGATCTTCATCATGATGGGTATTTGCTGTGGTTTGATCGGCCGTCTTAAGGTCGACGAAATTGCAGAGAATTTCGTACTTGGAGCAAAGGACATGGTCTTTGCTGCAATTTGCATAGGCCTTGCAAGAGCTATCGTTGTAATACTAAGCGAAGGAAATATTATGGATTCTGTCATCAATGGTCTGGCGGTGGTAGTGAGTTGGCTGCCAGCAAGTCTTTCTGCAATAGGTATGCTTTTGGTCCAGACCGCTCTTAACTTTATTTTTGCTTCAGGTTCAGGTCAGGCTGCGACGACTATGCCTATCCTTGCACCTCTGGGAGACATACTTGGAGTTACAAGACAGGTGTCTGTGCTTGCTTTCCAGTTCGGCGACGGGATCACAAACGCGATCTCCCCGATACAGCCCGTGCTCATGGCAGCAATAGGACTTGCGGGAGTACCCTACGAGAAATGGGCAAAATTTGTGTGGCCGTTGATGGTAATGTGGAGTGTTCTTGCAGCCGGGATTCTGATTTTTGCGACGGTTATTAACCTCGGGCCATTTTAAGCACAAAGCTTTTTGGAGTTGACCATCCAGGCTGGATAAGAATATTCGTCAAATGGCTCCCCGTCCAATCAATTTATCCGGGGAGCCATTTTGAAAATAGCTTTAGGAGGTGCGGTGTATGAAAATTGCAGTACTTGGAGCTGGAAACGGTGCACATGCTATCGCCGGTGACATGGCTCTTAGAGGCCATGAAGTGAGAATTTGGGAAAATCCTTCTTTTGCTGTTAATTTAAACCATATCATAAGAAACAACAAATCCATAAAATTAAAAGGACAAGTGCATGGCAGCGCTAAGCTCTCAGTAGTATCAACTGACCCTAAAGAGGTGATTTGCGGAGCGGACATAATCTACTGCGTAATGCCTTCATTTGGACAGGAATCCGCTTTTGAATTCGTTTTACCGTTTATTGAAGAGGGACAAAAAATTGTTATTATGCCCGGCAATTTTGGTTCGATATCTCTATATATGAAATTAAAAAAAAGAGGCATTGCGGATAAGGTCCTAATAGGAGAATCTGACACCATACCTTATGCTACCCGTCTTCAGGATGACAAAAGTTCGCTTGTCTTTGGAATCAAGGAAAGTATGTGGATCTCTGCTATACCGGGTAATCGTACAAGTGACCTGATAAGGGAGATCAAAGATGTTTTTCCCATAGGATTGAATCCTTTGCCGGATGTGATCTCAGTCGCACTTGCAAACACAAACATGATCCTTCACTGTCCGACTATGATAATGAATACAGGCAGGATCGAAAGCGGACAGAGATTCCGTTTTTATAACGATGGTATGACAGGATCGGTATGCAGAGTTATGGAAATGATGGACGCTGAACGCCTGGCAGTCGGCAAAGCCTGGGGATATGACCTTATTTCAGAATACGAGGACGCTGTTTCAAATTATAATTTGGACAGGACTAAGCATAGCAACCTTCATGAGATATTTGCAGATCATCCTGTATACGGAAACCATGGTGCGGACTCTCCGACTTCCATGACCTTCAGATACCTGTCAGAGGACGTTCCATTCCTTCTTCTGCCGCTTTCAGAGATGGCAATGATGGCAAATATTCCTGTCCCGACTGTAGATTCAGTTATACAGCTTGCTCAGGTGATCAACGATACAGATTACAGGAAAAATGGCAGAGGTTTTGATGTTTTGGGTATGAAAGGGCTTTCTTACGAGGAAATTAAAAAAATAGTTTCAGGTGAGTGACACGATCTGACAAAATATTTTTAAAAATCTTGAATAGATATTTCTAATAATAATTTGTGCGGAGAAGGTGTTAATAATGGCAATGGAGGCAAAATTTGTTTTTCGGGATCAGTTGAGCACTATGGCAAAAGAACGGCTTGAGCCATCTGAAATAGGTGAGATGATCAAATTAACTATCGAAAATGATGCAATATCATTCACAGCCGGAGAGCCTTCTGCTGATATATACCCACTAGCCGAACTAAAAGAGGCATTCAAAAATGTTTTTGATGAAACATCCCTTCTTGCATACTACAAGGATGATTTTGGCCTGATCGAACTTAGGGAGTGGATAGCTGCCAGGATGCTTGTCGATGGCATCG
>JALOBM010000071.1:7776-9807 GCA_023228285.1 Candidatus Cloacimonadota bacterium
ACAAATGGAGCGGGCGAGGCGATCCAGCTTGTTTCGGAGGCGCTTATAGATCCCGGCAGTGTAGTTCTTGTAGAGTCACCGACATACACTGAGTCGCTTCTGACTTTCCGCAAACAGGGGGCACAGTGTTTATCGGTGCCATCTGATGATGAAGGCATAGTTCCTGAAGCCCTTGAAGATATTTTATCTAAGCGCAGTGTTCGTTTTTTATACACTATACCTAACTTTCAAAATCCAAGCGGCCGGACATCTTCCCTTGACAGAAGGAAAAAGATACTCCAGGTCGCAGAAAAGTTTGATATCCCTATATTGGAAGACGACCCATATCACTACCTTAGTTACGACAGAGTACCCCCTGACTCATACCTTAAACTTGCAGGAGAAGACAAAAGAGTTATACATACCAACAGTTTTTCTAAAACGGTCGCTCCGGGAATGCGCTGCGGTTGGGCGGTAATTCCAGGTTCACTGATAAAGCAGATGAATGCGTTGAGAGTGAGTGCCGGGCTCACAAGAGCTGCAATAGTACAAAAAGGGCTGGTTAATTATCTTAAATCCATTGATTTTAATGAAAGGGTAAATTTCTTGTGTGATACATACAGGGTCCGCAGAAATGGAATGATGAAAGCTATAGCGGATCATCTTGATCCGCTGGGGATAAAAACTAATTATCCCTCAGGAGGATTTTTTGTATGGGCAGAAGTTCCCTTTATTGATGACGTTAAGTCTTTTGCAAGGTTTGCTGTTGTAGAAAAAAAGATTGGAATAATCCCCGGCAGTGCTTTTTTTACACAGGATGAAGCACATAAGGGCAATAACAGCTTCCGCATCTCTTTTGCAAAAGTGTCTCCTGATGTTGCAAAAGATGGTGTGTTACGTCTTGCGGATGCATTTGACAGTTATTCCTCCAATCGTCTGTGATTTGTAGAAGAACCAGTTTCACTCAAATGTTGGGAGGTGTAATTTCTTGGATCTGATAGTTAAAATAATCAACGCAGTTACTTGGGAAAGCATGCTAATGATCTTTATAGGTATGCTCTTAATGTATCTCGCTATAAAAAAAGATTTCGAACCGTGTCTGTTGCTCCCAATGGGATTCGGTACTATTTTGGCAAACCTTCCCCTTTCTTCTGCGATCGACCAGATGGTAGGAGCGGAAGTAGTAGAAGGCGGACTTTCAATGTTGTTCAGGCTGGGTATCTCTACGGAGATATTTCCATTGTTGATATTTATTGCAGTTGGGGCTATGTGTGATTTTGCTCCTCTTATCTCTAATCCCAAGGTCTTTTTGTTTGGCCTTACTGCCCAGATGGGAATATTCCTGACAATGGGGCTGGCGATGATACTGGGATTCGACGTTTTCGAAGCTGCATCGATAGGTATCATAGGGGCTGCAGACGGCCCTACATCGATCTATGTTTCATCGCGTTTCGCCCCCCATCTTCTTGGTCCAATATCTGTGGCTGCATATACATATATGGCATTGGTCCCTCTTATACAGCCTCCTGTAATAATGGCCATCACAACAAAAAAAGAACGAATGACCAAGATGCCTCCCTCTTTTAAAGTTGTAACCAAAAGAGGTCTAATATTGTTTCCCATTGCTGTAACCATAATTGGCGGACTGATTGCTCCGGCGTCAATTTCCTTACTTGGCTTTTTGATGTTCGGGAATCTTCTTCGTGTGAGTGGAGTCACTGAAAGGCTGTCTCAGGCAGCTCAAAACGAGTTGGCAAATATTGTAACTATACTCCTTGGCTTTTCGATCTCGGCAACGATGACCGCTGAAAAATTTGTTAATGTCAGCACCCTTGCAATTATTGTAATGGGACTGGTCGCGTTTGTTCTTGATACAGTTGGAGGAGTTTTTACGGCAAAGTTAGTAAATATTTTTTTGCCTGAAGGTAAAAAAATAAATCCAATGATTGGTGCAGCAGGTATTTCAGCTTTTCCAATGTCTGCCAGAACTATACAGAAAATGGGTCAAAAAGCAGACCCTTCAAATTTTCTCCTCATGCATGCTGTAGGAGC
>JALOBM010000072.1 GCA_023228285.1 Candidatus Cloacimonadota bacterium
CTGATTAGTTATGGTTCAGTATATTTGTGTAGAAAAAGCAAGGCTTCTTGGGTTTTAATCCGGGTTGGCGTTGCGGAATAAGCAGTTGCGGAGATTTTGGATGAGAAAAAAACTGGCTGATAATCGGAAGTTTAAGGTTGCGAGAAACGAAGCCGCCCGCATGATCTTTCGATACATCCGGATCAAGGTTTCGGGACAAATCAAAGCAGTATCAGGTATTATAATATATCTTCTACTGTTTCAAGCAGTTGTGTTAGGTATTCCTATATTGGATGCAGCGATTATTGCTTTAGGTATGGTCATGGTGATACTGGGTCTCACATTATTTATGGAAGGCTTGTTGCTGGGTATCATGCCTATGGGTGAAGAGATTGGAATTCGCCTGCCCCAAAAAGCAAAAGTGAGTGTAATATTGGCCATTGCTTTCATATTGGGTCTGGCTTCCACTCTGGCCGAGCCTGCCATAGGAGTCTTGAAATCAGCTGGATCCAGTGTATTGGCCTGGCGTGCTCCGATGCTGTTCTTGTTTTTGAACAAACACTCTTCATACTTGGTAGGGGCAGTAGGTATTGGCGTAGGAATCGCGCTGGTTCTGGGCATGTTCCGTTTTCTAAAAGGCTGGTCTCTGAAGCCATACATCTATACTCTGATATCAGTGCTCCTGGTTCTTTCTGCCTATGCCTCGTTTCATCCCAATCTTGTACATATCATAGGCTTGGCTTGGGATTGCGGTGGCGTAACCACCGGTCCGGTTACAGTGCCTCTCGTACTTGCACTGGGCATCGGTATCAGCCATGTGGCAAACAAAGGAGGCGAAAACACCGAAGGTGGTTTCGGTGTAGTTACTCTGGCATCTTTGGTTCCCGTGATAGCTGTGTTGCTGCTCGGTGTAGTCATGGCATCTCATGTGCCAAAGCCAATGGACGATGTCAGCTTTTTTGCCGCCAGCAACACTGATAGCAGGTACCTCTTTGAGAATGACGCTCAGATGAAGGATTATGCAATCAGTAGAGCCAGTTACAAAGCTCAACTTGCCGCTTTTGATAATAATCCAGATAAATTGATGGAATATGTAGCGGAGATTGGCAGGGATGACCAGCGCATCAAAGCAGTGTTTAACGGCAAGGAGAAGTTTCGCACATGGTTGATTCACCATGGCAGCACAGATTTGAAACACACTTTTGCCCAAGTTCTCTTGCTTGACGAACAGTCCTTGAAACAAGACAGTACATATATGGAAAGCATGAATATTGGGGATTACATCAGGCGAAACACGGTGAATGCTTTGCGAGCCATCGTACCTCTATCTTTGTTTATGTTGGGTGTGCTGTATTTTATTCTCAGAGAGCGTTTGACTAAGGCTGATGAGATATTTCTGGGTTTAGCTTTTGCTGTGATAGGAATGGCAGTATTCGGAGGAGGAATTGAGCTTGGTCTTTCCAAAATAGGGGATCAGGTAGGGTCAAACCTACCCGTATCTTTTACACCCATGGAAAACCCAGCAGATCAACTGATAATCAGGGATTTTGACAAGGGCATTGTAAACACTGCCGTCAAACCCGATGGAAGCCAGAGCTCATTCTTCTATTATGAGGAAAATGGTGATATAAAAGCTGTTACTTTTGAGGAAAAAAACTACGATAACACTCAGAATCTATACAGTTATACTCCTGTTCGAGGTCCTCTCTTTGGGGATAAACCCTACAGTATGGCTGGAATCGCGGTAGTACTACTGTTTGCCTTCATCATGGGATACAGTGCAACCCTGGCGGAGCCTGCTCTGAACGCGCTGGGATTGACTGTGGAGGATATCACTGTGGGAGCCTTCAAAAAGACGCTCCTGATACAAGCAGTAGCCGTCGGAGTGGGAGTGGGGATAATGTTGGGAGTAGCAAAGATAATCTGGAACATTCCTCTGTTTTGGATGCTGGGGCCCATGTATGTGCTACTCTTAATTGTTACCCGCTTATCTTCGGAAGAATATGTGAACATTGGCTGGGACAGTGCTGGAGTAACAACCGGCCCCATTACTGTGCCATTGGTACTTTCCATGGGTCTCGGTATAGGAACTCAAGTAGGAGTGGTTGAAGGCTTTGGCATATTATCCTTGGCTTCTGTCTGCCCCATCTTATCTGTACTTGGAATGGGTTTGGTAGTTAGTTACAGGCGAAAAGCATTCTTACGGGATTATGAGCCGGAAATCGTCGAGTTATCTACGGGAGAGATCGCATCATGAAAGCCGTGAAGATAAACATCAATGTGCACAAGGAAACCGCCAAATCAGTAATAGATGATCTCATGGCTCTTGGGATCAGGCAAGTATTTACAGAAGTAGGTCGATCCTCAATTCTGGATAAAAACAGCAGTTTCACAAATTTCTTCAAACGCCAGGCATTAGTCACCTACCCGATAGAGATCCTCAGCTTTATCGTTGATGAAGCGGATGAGATCAGTGTATTGAGTTATATCGCAAAGAAATATGACCTCAAAGCTCCGGGTAAAGGCAGCATCTACAGCTACGATATCGATATTCTGCATCAGCATCCCGAGTATAGCCTAAATCGTGACATCCATTTTTCCATGAAGAAAACAGAGAGCTTTTTCCATCAATTGGTTGGTATCATCTGTGTTGTTCAAAGGGGAGAAGGTGATAAAATTGCCCGCATATCCCTGAACTATGGTGCAAGCGTACCTGCCACTACTCATGGAGAAGGCTCTGGAGTACGGGATAAATTGGGACTGCTCAGGATTACCATCCCCCCCGAAAAAGAGCTGATAAACCTAGTATTGAGCAAACACGACACCAATCCTGTGATGGAGCTTTACATCGAAGTGGGCAAGCTGGATGAACCCGGCAGAGGGATCGCCTATGTGTTTCCAATCAAACAAGGTGTGGTCAATACCAAAATATCACGCTCACAGATCGACCAAGCTGCCAGTCTGGAACAAATGGTATCTGCCATCGATGCCCTGAAGGGTGGGATGGAGTGGCGTAAATCCAGTTTGGAACGGGAAGCTACCAAGAGACGTGATTACTTGCACGAGCTTACCGAACTCAATCTGATCTGTGATGAAGGACGAGGTACTCCCCTCACGGAAGCTGCGATGAGCAGCGGCGCTCCCGGAGCCACTATCTGCAAGATTCGACATAGTAAGTTGGATGAAAACTTGGAAATGCGGCGCCATATACTTGAACTATGCAAGATGATCGTGCCCACTAGTCAGGTATCGGCAATATCCGATGCCCTGGCGCAAACCGGATGCTTCGAAAACGATGCCAAAGCTATACTTTATGCCTTGCCAGTGGAAAAAGCTTTCACATATCGTGCAAAGGAGATCAAGAAGAAACATCGGTAGATACAACGGTTGTTCATCTCCTTAATACCCTCATTACCCGCTTGGCCTTAAGGAGACTTAAACGTGATATCATCGGGTTATCATCGAATGGGCACAGGATGATAACGGGATTATATCTGATTCATATCGGGACGAGACAGAGAGGGAGCCCTAGATCCTGAAAGGACATCCATTCCCTAATGAATTACCAGCCTTTGTGTTCTTGTCCGGGGAGACCATTTGTACAAGCTCGCTTCTGCATATACGGAGTGTAACAAACGGTAAATTGATCTGCAAAAGTCAAAATATTCCTTGTCAAAAATCCGATGAGCCTGAATCTTGCATTTTTGCTAAAATGCCTTATTCATATAGTAAAATGCATAATCTAAGGAGTGCACAATGGAAGATAATAACAGCAGGATTCCCAGAACCCTACCTGTTCTGCATCTGAGCAATGTAGTGATGTTTCCCTATTTGCTTATGCCGCTTGTTGTAACTGACGAGGAATCCAAGCTTGTAATCGATCACGCTCTATCAAACGATAAATTGATGGCCTTTTTCCTGGATCGTAGCGGAGAAGGTGATGCTGCCCAACTGGAAAGCATAGGCACTGCCATCACCATTCTGCGTATGCTGCGCAATCAGGATGGCAGTATTAGTCTGCTTCTACAGGGTACTTCGCGTATACGTATGCAACGCCCCGTTCAACGCGAACCCTTCATAATGGTGGATGTGGAAGTGATTGCCGAACCCATCAACGAAGAAATGGAGGTGCAAGCATATCGCACCATAGCGCTTGAGCTTTTAGATAAAGTATCTCAGGAAAGCAGTTTACTAAATCGGGAAATGATTGCCGGACTTGCCAATATCAAACAATCTGGACGTGTGGCGGATATTATCGCCGGTAATATAGAGCTGCAGATTTCGGATCGTCAGAGGCTTTTGGAACTGGTGGATTTGAAACAGCGCTTTAAATATCTCAACAACTGCCTGGCGGAGCTTATCCGTCAGATGCGGATGGAGAACCATATCCGCAGCAATATTCAATTGGAGATGAACGAAGATCAACGTCGCTATTATCTGCGCGAACAAATGGATGCCATCCGCCGGGAACTGGGTGAAACCGATGAGGTGAGCAAGGAAATCCAAAAATGGCAGGATCTGATCAAAAAGAACAAACTCCCGGAATATGTGCAGGAAGTAGCCAACGACGAATT
Source organism: Candidatus Cloacimonadota bacterium (assembly GCA_023228285.1). Lineage (GTDB taxonomy): Bacteria > Cloacimonadota > Cloacimonadia > Cloacimonadales > Cloacimonadaceae > UBA5456. The sequence goes on from JALOBM010000072.1 coordinate 4,554, forward strand.
GGAGCGCCTTTCCGTGATGCAGCCGGCTTCCAGTGAATATGGGGTGATCCGCAACTATTTGGATTGGATAGTGAACATCCCCTGGACCAAGTATAGCAAAGACAGGCTGGACATAAATAAAATTGAGCGTATATTGACCAAGGATCATTATGGTCTGGAAAAGCCCAAGGAACGCATCCTGGAGTACATTGCCGTAAAGAAACTGAAAGGTCAGATGAAGGGACCCATTCTGTGCTTTGTTGGCCCTCCCGGAACAGGTAAAACCTCCATCGGCAAATCCGTAGCCAGAGCATTGAACCGCAAGTTTATCCGCATGTCTTTGGGCGGCATACACGATGAAGCAGAAATCCGGGGGCATCGGCGCACCTATATCGGGGCCATGCCGGGTAAGATCATCAACGAAATCAAGCGTCAGGGTACGGCAAATCCCGTGTTTATGCTGGACGAAATAGATAAACTGGGCCGGGATTTCAGAGGCGACCCTGCATCAGCTCTCTTGGAAGTATTGGATCCCGAACAAAACAACAGCTTTGTGGACAACTATCTAAATCTGCCCTTTGATCTTTCGGAAGTGATGTTTATCACTACCGCAAACTCATTGGACACCATTCCAGCTCCTCTGAGAGACCGGATGGAAATCATCGAATTTACCAGCTATCTGGAACACGATAAGATCGCCATCGCCAAAGCCTATCTGATTCCACGGGAAAAAGAGGACAACGGATTGAGTGGGAAGAAGGTTACCGTAAGTACAAGCGCTTTGAAGGAATTGATAAGATACTATGTGAGAGAAGCAGGTGTGAGAAACCTGCAGCGCAGAATTGGCTCTATCTTTCGTAAGATTGCTCGGGAGGCCGCTGCCGGAGCAGACGGACCCTGGAGTGTGAAAGCTAGCGATATCAACAAATACCTGGGACCGCGAAAATTCAGCTTGGAACTGGCCAACCGCAAGTCTGAGATCGGCGTAGCAACGGGCTTGGCATGGACCAGTTATGGCGGAGAAATCCTCTTTTGTGAGGCTACCCGTATGCCTGGGAAAGGTGCGGTGATCCTTACCGGGCTTTTGGGTGAGGTAATGAAGGAATCCGCCCGCATAGCCATCAGCTATCTGAAAGCCAACCATCAACAGTACAAGATCAATCCCAAAGATTTTGGCACATACGATATCCATATCCACTTCCCTGCTGGATCGGTGCCCAAAGACGGCCCCTCTGCAGGAATAACTCTCACCACCGCTCTGGCATCGCTCTTTATGCAACGCAAGGTAAAACACGATATCGCGATGACCGGAGAGTTGACGCTGCAAGGCAAGGTGTTGCCCATCGGCGGCTTGAAAGAAAAGATGCTTGCGGCAAAGCGTGCCGGCATCCGGAAACTGATCATTCCCGAAGAAAACCGGGAAAGCTTAGCGGATTTCTCTGAAGAAATACTCAGCGGGATGGAAATCAATTACGTCTCGGAAGTATCGGAAGTACTAAAAAAAGTAATCATGCCTGCCAAAGAAAAGTAATACAGATGGAACGCTATCCAAACATAAACATCCTGCTAAACTTGCCCCAGAGATACATTCCCAAAGCGGAGTTTGTGTTTCGCACCTTCTGTTATATATTGCGCCTTAGTCCGAAGTTCATCTATGGATCTCATTTTGAGGCGGCTCATCTATATTATGGGCCCCGTCCTACGCGAGAGTATCCGGTACGGATCGAGTTTGACCCACAAACGGCAGAGTTCTTTGAAAAGCGCGAGCTTTATCCTTTGGAAAAGGTGAATTTTTGCACTTTCAAAAATCATCATCTTCCCTTCCTCTTTTCCATGGGAGGGCCGATCTTTTCTTTCTCTGAGGAAAGCTGCATCCTGCGTAAAGATATCGTGGCGGGAGGTTTCTATTTCCTGACCTGCTGGCACGAATACATCCGAAGCAATATGGGTTTGCCCCGAGGTCGGGTAGATTATAAGGAAAGTCTGCAATACCGGTGGGATTTTACCGAGACACCGGTGGTGGATGTGTATTGTCAGGCGCTTTCTTATGCTATGCAACAGACTTTACCGGAGTTTGTACGTGAGACTGCCTGGCAGGAAACAAAGCGCTTTGCCATGAGCTTGTCTCACGACATCGATTATTGGCGGTTTTGGGACAAAAACAGCATTAGTAAGACAGAGAAATACAATCTTCGTACCATGCTCAAACGCCCATTGAATGCGAGCTACAAGCTATTGGGACATAGTTTGCACAAGAGGTTTATATACAATCACTACAAGCTGCTAAGCAAGATGTTGCAGAAAGAACAGGAACTAAAGGTAAAATCAACCTGGTTTCTGATGGCTTCCACTTCATTTGAAGACCAGCGGCAGAACTACATCTCGGATATGGTGTTTCGCGAGGAGATCATCGATCTGCTGGGTCAGGAAGATGTGGGTCTGCATGGCTCTCCGAAATCCGCTTACGATCCGGAAGTTCTGAGGACAGAATTGGCCCGGCTGCGTGATCTGGGCTTCTCTGTGGAGGGATTTAGAACCCACTATCTGCATTTCGATTATCAAAAGAGCTTTGCCAATCTGGAAGCTGAAGGAATCAAGTATGACAGCACTCTGGGATATTGGGAAAACATCGGCTTCAGAGCGGGAATATCCTTCCCATTCTATCCTTTTAATATCCAGGAAAACCGGCCGTTCCGTGTGCTGGAGATACCCTTGATCGTAATGGATACCAGTCTGTATTCATCCAGGGCGATGGACATGAGTAGAAATGGGGCAAAGCTGGCTTTGCGTCGTTTGATCGATGTGGCGGGATTGTATCAGTCTCATTTGTCCCTGCTGTGGCACAATACCACATTCGATCCCATCGACTATCCAGGTTGGGGTAGCTTGTATTGGCAGACTATCCGCTACGCTTTGCGGCAGCGAGGATGGATCACATCGCTGACAGATATTTATGAAGAATGGGTAACCTTGAGCTACTAAAGGGAAAAGTATGATATCCGCCTTCTGGAAAATCTGGTTTATTTGCTTTATGTTTGTCTGCCTTTTGGCGTATATCCTCTTGATTATCTGCAAAGTACTGCTGCCAAAAGGAGCTTATCGCAAGGTTGTGTATATCTTTGTTCGGTATTGGGGCAGAACCACAGTGCTAAGCACAGGCTCAAAGGTGGAAGTATGTGGTCTGGATAAACTCCCCTACAGCCAGAGTATCTGTTTCATCTCAAACCATCAGGGTATGTTCGACATTCCACTGTTCCTGGGCTTCATTGGTCGCCCCGGAGGTTTCATTGCCAAGAAGGAGCTTTTTAAGATACCGGTTTTATCCTGGTGGATGAAAGAGATACCTTGTGTGTTTATCGACCGCTCTTCCGCACGTAAGGCTATTGAGACCTTTCAAAAGAGCGCAGAAGTGATCAAGGCGGGGCATCCCATGGTGATCTTCCCGGAAGGGACCAGAAGCCAAAGTGACATGATGGGGGATTTTCATCTAGGCAGCTTCAAACTGCCGGCCATGGCGGAAGCTACCATCGTGCCGCTGGTCATCAAAAACACTTGGCGAGTGTATGAGACAGATAAGCAAATCAAACCCGCAGAACTTAAAATGAGGGTCCTGGAGCCAATAGAACCCAATGATACAATATATAAAGATAAACACGCGCTGGCAGAAGAGATTTACAATCGCATCAAAACGGCATTAGCGGAGATGTGACCTTACACTACCAGTTTTAAAGGAGCAACTATGCGTAAAATGTTTATACTTGCTATCTTGCTGCTGCAAACAGCACTCTTGCTGGCATATCTGGACTTTGAAAAGATATACGGCTTCGATCTGGGAAATCCTTATAGCTTTGTAGTTCCTATTAGCGGAGAGGGAAGCTATTACTATCTGGAAACTGGTGGCGTGGTGGAAGCCCAATTGATGCCATGGATGCAAGGTTGGAAACAAGGCAACGTAAATGAATCAACTTATGTTGGCTTCAAAACCAGTATTATTGACTTGTTGAACCCTATCTATAGCCCCTCGGAACCGGCCTTTGTCGCCTACACTCCCTTTCAAACCGACCCTCAGGGAGATCAGGCTATCGAGGATGCAAACCTGGATATCTTGGAAAGCAGAGTCTCCTTCGGCGATGATCGTCTGTATTATGCTATCCGCAACGCTACTGGGCTATATCCTCTGAATTCCGGCTTCAATTTCAACGCCTATATGCCCATCCTGGCAAATCCGAACTTCGATATTGAGAATGCTCCTGTTGCTTATGGGTTGGTATATACGGTGAATATGGGAACGCTCCTGAGTCCCGGCCTCTATAAGATTACGGGTACCACTCTGGAAGGAGTACAGCGTCTGGGAGATATCCAGTTTTCCGTGCAAGGAGAATGGCTATTGCTTTCGTGCGCATTATCTGATCTGTATGCTGATCCGGATATGGGGGAGTGGTTGATACCGGATTATCCCATGTTTGCTTCCGCAACAGCTACAGGGCAACTAAACTTGAGTACCGGTATTCAAGCAGGAGATTACAGTATCCCCGGCTTAATCTTGTTAAAACCTCAGTTTGTGAACTCAGAGAACAGTTTCAGCCCTGTACTAAGTGACATCAGCTACGAATTGAATCCGGATGCTACCCTCTTGAATAACTTCTTTGTAACCTACTCCGATGCAGACGCTAATGTGCCTCATCAAGCATATCTCAGCATCGATGGTGCCGCTCAATACCTACTGGAATTGCAGAATCCCGATACTGTGGATTTTGGAATTAATGCTTTGTATGGTATTGGAAGTCTCGATCTGCCTCAGAATTGGGAGTCCCTAGATATCGTGTTTTCCGATGGTGCGGCTTTCGTGGAGGAACACATCGCCAATCCCTCAGCGACTGATGATGAGATCCAGATTCCGGCTTTTGCGCTCCATATATACCCCAATCCAGTCAGATCGCAGCTAAAGATCAGTTCAGCTTTGCCTTCTGCTACCTCAGCAGCGATCTACAATCTGCGGGGTCAGAAGCTGCAGGATTTGCGGTTTGAAAGCGGGAAAAGCGAATCTATACTGGATCTCAGTCATTATCCAGCGGGTATTTATCTCCTGAAAGGAAAGGGGATCAGAACCCAGAAGTTTGCCATAGTACACTGATCCTCCTCTCTTGGGGAGAGGTCTCATATTGACGTATTCGCTTTTGTAGCGGGGCTTTAGCGTATATACCAGAGAAGGGCAGAGAAACGGATAACTGACTATTTTTCTCAGATAGTCAGAAATCAGTTGA
>JALOBM010000073.1 GCA_023228285.1 Candidatus Cloacimonadota bacterium
GATTAACCATCGTTCTGTATGACAATAACTTATCCATCGTTCTCCTCTGTACTATCTTCAACGGACTTGCCTGTATACTTAAAAGGGTGACTCTCCACACAACTAAAATCAGGAAACATCAAGCTGTCACATCCATCTCTTCCCCTCTTCATGGCGTTAATCATGTCTTAATCATCCCTTAATCAAGTATTAATAATTAACGCTTGATTAAGGCTTGATGAACAAGTGATTAAGAGCTACAAGAGAGGGAGAAAAGGAGTTGGACATATATGTTACTGTATATCAATGATTAATCTTTCCTACACCTAAGTGCTTGAAAATATGTGTTTACACACAAAAAGTGCAAATCAGAATGATCGTACCTGATCTGGTATCGTAGTATCTCTTTATATAGCGTGCTTCTCAGTCTACAATCGGCAGCCAGCACTCAACAAGATGGATCTAAGGTTGAAGGCGTTCCGCCATCCGGAATCACCTAAATTATCCAAACCTATGGTAAAACGAAGATCGAATACAAATTCATCTGTACCCAAACCAAAACCAAAGAGGTCTTTCAGGGCAAAACCAGTGCCAAAAACCAGATCAGTCTTGAAGTCTTTCAATTTGTCGCAACCGTTCTCCTTGCGAGTATAGCTGTAAGATACAGAAGGATCTGGGTTAGATATCACATTGGTCAAATCATCCATGCTTTCTTCCAAGGAGTTGAAGCCGCCGTAGGATTGCAGAGATTGATAAATTAGGTAAGAAAAGGACGGCCCGGCGTAGATAAATGCACCTTGGTATTGTTGCTGTTCTTGTTCTTCAGGAAGCACTTGATTGAAGCTGATCAACAATGGTACTGTGATGTAATCTACAGTAGTCTCTATACGCCCGCCCAGAGTGTCTCCAAATGCAGCAGCCAGGATTGGATTGCTGGTATTCGGAACACTGTCATCGAAATGTTGGTTGAATACATATCTGTGCCATACAACTTCAGTTCCCATACGAATGGAGCTGGTTTTGTGAAAAAGGCGAGTACTGGCGTAGAGTCCTGCATTCTGAGAGAGGCCGTAGTCCTTGTCGGAAGAGTGTACCTGGATGTTTCCATAGTCAGAAACCGAAGCAGCATGTTCCTGAATATCAAATGACGTTTCGTAGTCACTATTGGCACCATGAATGGAGGACAAACCTATTCCATATTTGATACCCCAGTTAAAATCTGCTGCTCCCAAAAAGCTAAGTGATGACATCAGTAATAAAGCAACTAACAAAGCCCTAATCATTTAAACTCCTTGCACAAGTTCTAAGATGCTTTTAAGAAATTATTATCAAATCACCGGGTTTCCGCATGCAGAACCCTGATAGTTACAGATAAAGGGACGGGTCAGGGATTGTCAAGGAATATTTTGCAGTTGTTTTTTTAGCTTGCCAAATAGCTGTCCTCAAAAAAGATGGCGAAAACACATAGGAGTTATCATGATAACGAAAGATAATAAGCTCAATACAGAAGAACACGTACACGATTGTAACTGTGAAGGTGGGGATTGTAATTGCGACGGAGGAGATTGTGATTGCGGCAACGATGCCGACATCATCACACTGGATATGGAAGACGGCAGCAAGAAGGATTTTATGGTTTTAGATATCCTTCAGGAAGAAGGTCAAAACTACATCGCTCTCTCTGAAGTGGGAGCAATGGAGTACGATATCCTGCGTTTTGAAGAACAGGATGACAATCTGGAACTAAGCATTATCGAAGACGATGATGAGTACAACCGTATTGCCGAAATCTTCAATGAGCGTTTTTCTTCCATGGATACAGACGAAGAAATGGAAGCTGAATAAACATATTTACTTTACAAGAATAAAGCCGGTCCCATAAAGGATCGGCTTTCAATATTACGAAGTATTTCTAATCTAAAACAGGCAAGAAGATACCGATAATAGAGGCAATCAGCAACAAGCCTGCAGGTGCTAAATACATCCATATACTCAAACTCTGTTTCCGCTCACTGTCTCCCAGGCACATTGAGAGTCCCACACGCATGATTCCCCAAGAGACAATTGTCAACAGCAGCATCAGTAAGGCAAAGAGCAGATAAGAGCCATTATTCAGCAATGCAGTGGCGATCAGAAACTTACTGATAAACAGAGGTGAGGGGGGCAAGCCAATTATCATTACTGAGCATAATAACCAGAGCCAGGCGCTAATCGGATTAGTGGTAAGCATCCCACTTATTTTCTCGTGATTCTTGTCATGATATATGGCCAGGACATTGCCAGAGCAAAGGAAGAATGCCGATTTGATGATTGAATGACCGAGGATATGTAGATAAGCCCCATAATGTGCCAATGCTCCGGCTCCGAAAGCGATCATGATCAAGCCCATGTTTTCCACGGATGAATACGCTAAAAGACGCTTATAATCCTTTGTTTTCAGCACAAACACTGCAGCAATAAATACAGAAAGGAAGCCCATCAGCAGGTACAATTCCTTGGCCAAATCTGCCATTCCGCTTTGTTGCATCAATTTGTTCATGCGCAGGATGGGGATGAGCGCGATATTGAGTAGAGCTCCTGAAAGTAAGGCGGATATGGGTGCAGGGGCTTCGGAATGTGCATCAGGTAACCAGAAATGCAAGGGAGCCAAGCCGATCTTTGTACCAAAACCGATCAGAATAAATACAAAAGAAATCTTCAGCCAGAACGGAGAAAGCTTGCTTGCATCAATGTGGGATATCAAAAGAGTGGCTTCTCCTGGTTGAGCAATCACCAAGAGCAGAATGCCGGCAAAGGCGAGGGCAATACCTACGCTGCAGATAAAAAGGTACTTCCAGGCAGCTTCCAAAGAACTTTTCTTGTTTGAATAACTGATCAGCATAGCCGAACTGATGGTAGTAGCTTCCACAAATATCCATATCAACCCTAAGTCTTTGGCCATTGTGGCTCCATCCATAGCCATTACAAAGATCATCAGAAAGATGGAGTGAATCCGGTAGTCTTTGATAGCCGTACTATCTTGCATGCCCAACCGGTAAAAAGCTATTGCGGAATACAGTACAGAGAGGATCAGATAGATAAACAAGCCCAGATCGTCCATGCCGGACAAACTACCTCGGTTTACATAGGCATGAATGCCCAAGCCAGTATGCAACAGGGCATGCAGAAGTATCAGGATGTCCATCCTTCGCCGGGAAGAGATGAATATACAGATCAAGCCGGCAAGAACGGGGTATGCAAACAAAATTATGGTATTCATCACTCCTCCTTCAAGCTTTGCGGGCTTTCTGTATCATCGAAGGTAGAACGGATACGCTTGATGAAGAGTACTGCGATAAGTACCGACAGAATCAGGTCCAGAGACACGCCCAAGCTAACAATATAGGGTAGATGACTGCCAGCAGACAGCGATAACATGAAAATGCCGTTTTCCATGATCAGATAACCCATTAGGTGAGTGATGAGTTTCTTGTTTGCAATAATGATGAATATCCCTTTGAGGATTGTGGCAAAAGCGATACCAAACTCAAGCGGGGAAAGATTGAGGCTCCAGAATGGGGCAGCTGCGGACAGAGCGAAACTGAGCAAGAATATCAGGCTCATCAGTGCCAGAGAAAAAAAGTTCGACACCGAAGCTTCCACTTCCCTTCGAATCTGGTTGTGTTTAATGGTATCATCGATGAACCAGGGAATAAGGAACGCTTTGAAGACAAGAGTTTCCAACGCAATGAGACTGAAGCTGATCCAGTTCAATTGAGTGGTTTTCAGCAAAGTGATGGCAAACAGTATCACTCCCTGAAGTACCAGGATTTTGATGATCGTCCCCAACATATTTGTAACGGAAGCCCAAAGCAGGCTGAGTCCGAAGATTACGACAAGGATTTCCACCATCACCAGGCTCCCATATATCTTGCCAGACGCATAGCCAGGCTAAGCAAAGCAATGCATAAAGGTAATAAAACCAGTTCCAGATTACGGTTCATCCTAAAACGAGCCATCAAAGATTCCAATACTCCTACAAGCACGTATATGGCCAGCATTAGCGCAAGATACCACCATACAGCGATTTGTGGCGGCAGAATCAAACGACTGATGAGAGACGCATAGATGAACATCTTCAGGGCGGCTGTATAGTGAATCACTGCTAGGTTGAAACCGCTGAAATCCAAGATCATTACTTCATGAATCATGGTGAGTTCCAGATGAGTGGCAGGGTCGTCAAAGGGGACTCTGGAGCTTTCCACCAATAGCATGATAAACAAGGCAATTGCCAGAGATGCTGCTGCAAGTGTAGCCCAAATACTAGAATGGAAGATGCTTTGCTGAGCAAAGGACTCTGCAGTGCTACCAGCACCTGAGCTAAAGATGAGAGCGGCAACGACCAGAAAGAAAGCAGGCTCAAGAAACGCTGTAAAACTAAGCTCACGGCTAGTTCCCATTCCCTGAAAACTACTCCCGCTATCCATCGCTGCTAGCGCCATAATTCCTTTGGCAAGGCTCAGCAAGTAAACAATCAAGATATAGTCACCCCGGAAACTGAGGAGAGTGTTGTTTGAGAGAAAAGGAACAAACATAGCTGCTACGAATGTGACGGCCAGAGCCAATAGCGGAGCAAATCTGCTGATTTGTGTGGCATGATTACTATAGATTTCGTCTTTTCGCAGCAGTTTCCAAAAATCCCAGCTACTTTGCAATATTGGTTTGCCTTTACGGCCAACCATTATTGCTTTCACTTTAGAAATCAGACCCATAAACAGCAAGGGAAGGAAGATTACACAGAGAGCGTTGATCATCTGAACCCCACTACCCATACCAAAAGAATAACAAGGAAGCCCAAAGCCCAAGCAATGTAGCTATTGGTTTTTCCGTTGTGAATCCCTGCGAAGAGGAGCAAGAAATTGCTGATGATGCGGCTCACTGGACGCACCACCAAGTTCCATACTGCATCGGGATGTTCTTCATTATATTCGATTTTCTGCGGGAAAGGGTGTTCAGCTTTTACCCGGGTAGTTGTTTTATACATAAAGGGTTTCAGAAAATATGCCAAAGGTTGGATGTAGGTCATGGAACTGGATTGCATTTTGGGCTTCACCTTGGGGTAAGCGCAAGCCCAGGTAGTACCTGTCTTCTCTTTTACGCACAGTCTTCTAACAACGAAAAACAAAGCAAACATAGCAATAATGATCAAATATACAGAGCTGATCTGTGTCGCCTGCTGCTGCAATCCGGCATATATCTGCATGTCCAGATCAAACCAACGAAGCAGGGGTTTTATAAAGCGTAATGCGATTCCCGGAACAATACCCGTGAGCAGGATTGCCACGCTAAGGAAGAAGACAGATAGTCTGGCGCCGATTTTGAGTTCTTTTGCATTTTCAGCTTTTTGGCTTCGAGGTGCACCCAGGAAGGCAACGGCATAAATGCGAATAAAAGCGATCAAGGCCAAAGCGCCTATGAAGGCCAAGGCCACCAGGATCAATAACGCAGGTAAGAGATGCTTTATAGAGGGAATTTGCATGGCTTCCATAGCGGCTCTGAAGATAGTAAATTCGCTAAAGAAACCATTGGTGAGGGGAAGAGCGGATATGGCAAAGATGCCGATGAGCGTCATAGCCCCAGTGTATGGCATTCGCTTTGCCAAAGCTCCCATTTCGTCTATATCCAAAGTACCTGTTGACAAAAGTATGTTTCCAGAAGTATAGAACAACTGTGCTTTGAATATGGAGTGAAAAAAGATATGCAGAAAAGCTCCGCAGAAGCCAAGCATAGTCATAACCGGCAGATTTGCGTGAATACCCAGCAAGCCTGCGCACACTGCCATTCCAGCGATACCGATGTTTTCCACACTGGAATATGCCAGAGCCCGTTTCAGGTTTCGTTCATTCAAAAGATGGCTCACAGCCCAAAAAGCTGATATGCTGAAGATCAGAGTAAATACGGCAATCTCAGACAGACTGAAGCGATTGAGGCTGATGATCAGGAGTATCCCATAGAATCCGGTTTTGATGAGCATTGAACTCATTATGCCGGATACATGGGAAGGGGCTGCAGGATGTGCCTGAGGGAGCCATGATGCCACTGGGAATACACCAGCTTTAAAGGCAAAGCCGATTAGTATCAGATACATCGGCAGCGGTTTCATTTGCTCAAAACCACTGAAATCGAAAGTGCCTGATTGAAGGTAAGCAATGGCAAAGCCTGCCAATAAAAAAGCCGCACCGATCTGCATGGTGATGAGGTAGTTTAGTCCAGCCTCAAGATTCTCTCGCTTTGAGAAGACTATGCAGAAGAATGAGGACAAGCTCATCAGTTCCCAAACCATCAAAAAGATCAGGCTGTGTCTCATCCACAATACTCCATGCATGGAAATGCCCATTATTCCCAGCCACACCAGATGTGAGCGCAGGGCAGGAGTGGGATGTTCTTTCAGATAATAGTGCCCATACAGCATTCCCAAGGGCAGCCCCAAGGAGAAGATTACACCAAAGAACGCCGAAAGCTTGTTCAAAGCTATACCTACATCGCCAACGGGCATTGGCATACTGAATATATAGTCCACAATGGAGCGAGAGAAAAGCACTTCCATATACTCATAGGCCAGAAATGCCGAACCCAATAACCATAAGATTACATAGTAGCCCGAACGCTTCCACAATGTGGGAATAAAGGCTAATAGCAACACAATAAATCCGATACTCATTGTCGCCCCATAATGGCAGTAATGCCATGTACGATGCTGAGCGGATGTGCCGGACATCCAGGAATGAACAGACATGCCTCCCAATGCTTCAAAAAAGCGCGGTCGATAGCGTCTGCACCTGTACAAATACCACCGCTAATGGCACACGCACCGCACAAGATCAGGTACTTTGGTTCTGGAATAGCTTGCCAGGTTTCAGACAATGCTGAAGACATGTTTTTGCTGATTGGACCAGTGAGGATAAGCGCATCTGCATGACGCGGAGAAGCAACAATCTCCACACCATAACGACAGATATCGAAATTCACGTTGTTTGATGCCGCCAATTCCATCTCGCAGGCATTGCAGCCCCCTGCAGACACGTTGCGCAGGGCAAATGAACGACGCATAGAACGGGGCAGGCGAAACTCGATCTTGGGAAGCACTTTTTGACCGGGAGCCATAATAAGCTTTTCCCTGCTGTCAGTTGCTAATTTGTTGTTGGGTGTGAAGTTGATCATATCTGGATGCTTTCTCTCGCAAAGACCACAAAACACACAGCGGCCAAGGTCTATTCCTTTTTCGCTGAAGGCTTTTGCGGGGCAAAGATCGTTGAGCAGTTGCAGATCAGCAGATTCTGCTAATTCTGGTACTCCGGGAAAGGCAGGATCCATGCTGACGGTCAAGGGATCGGGAATTGCCTGGTATCCGTGTCTGATCCGGGCTTTTAACAGGTTGAACATCAGAGGTCACTCCCACAATAGGAAAGGTCAAAACTCTTGTTACACAGCGGGAAATCCGATACTTGCTCTTGTTGTACTGCCATCGACAAAGCCAACCAATTCTGTGATGAAGGGTCGATAACTTTGTACCACATGGCTTTCTGAGCATCTTTACTCTTTGCTACATGCACGATTCTTCCCCGGGCTCCTTCTACGATTGATACAGCTATCTGATCCGCTTGCAGTTCGTTGACCTGAGATTGGCAGGGCGCAGATGGATCTGCATTCTCCAGCAGGTTCAATATGATTTGTAGGGATTGCATACACTCCAGGTATCTGAGGTGAGCTCGGGCATACACATCTCCAGAGCTCTCAGTTTGTACCAGAAAACCAGGATATTGCCACATAGGGAAATCCAATCGTGCATCTATCGGAATTCCGCAGGCTTTTGCAGTAATCCCGGTAAAACCAAACTGTAAAGCATCGTTTGCGATTACTTTGCCGGTATCATCAAAACGGGAAATAAGGCTGGAGGTAGCAAACATAGCTTCAGCAACATCATGGATCTGCTCGATGCAGTACTGCATTTCCGTTTTCAATTTTTTGATTACAGCTGCTTTGAGACCATAATTCACACCCCCGGGCCAAAGAGCGCGTTTACCAAATCGGCTGCCGCAAATGCTCAAAGTAGAATTGATCACAATGGTGCGCAGTGCAGCAAACAGGTTCTGTCCCATGATGTATGCTACATCACCTGCCAGAGCACTGAGTGTAGATAGATGCATTGCCACCCGCTCCAATTCCAATAGGATCACCCGCAAATCCTCTGCTTGGGTTTTGCAGCCCGAAAGCTCTTCCACGATCCTACAAAAAGCTGTGCCATGCCCGATTACAGTATCTCCTGCGATTGCCTCTACACAGAGCATTTTATCCGTAAGCGCTCCTTGACAAAACATGGAAAGAATTCCTCGGTGTTGCCATCCCAACTGGATTTCAAGATGCTCTACAATCTCACCTCGCATCAAGAAGCGAAAATGCCCGGGTTCGATTACTCCGGCATGAACTGGCCCCACACCAACTTCGTGGATCAATGCAGAATCGCTTTCCAAAAAAGGATAATCTTCGATGGCAGGCTTGCTGCCAACAGGATGTCTCACGCTTTTCAACCAGGGATGGTTTATGGGCAGGATGCCGTATTCCTCGTATAGTTCTCGTTCAAAGATGTGAAATGCGGGGAATTCCATGGAGAGTGAAGGATACCGGGAAGGTTCTGGAAACGGAGTGCAGCGCAGATGAAGTTCTTGAGCTTTACCCAATAGACAATAGATCAGCTTCTCAGAAGTGCCGAAAAAAGCTAAGGGCTGAAATCCAGCGAGCAAATCCTGCCTGATCTCAGTTAGAAACGCATCCAGACTCAATGGCTGGATAGCCTCACTTCGAAAAAGAAAGTCCATACTAAATCTATCTTGATATCTGAAACAGACTACGATCCCATTGCGCCCATCATGCCACTCACAAAACCCATGAGAGTACTAAAAAAAAGTATCCAGATAGCAATTCCTATAGCCACAAAGATCAATTGAGCAATAGCCCAATTCTTGCGATTGGGATTTTCCGTGTTTCCTGTAGCCCAAACGATAAGCATTATGATATTCACAATCGGAATTATCATAATCAAGAGAGTGATAACCCATTGACCAATGCTAAGCACCGGAGCTTGACTCTGTCCATAAGGCAAATTGCGGTAATCTTGTTCCATAAGGATCCTCCTAATAGCATTTTTTCAATCTTTGTAACTACGCTAATGATGTCAAGATAAACCTAATTTACTATCAGATCAATTTTCATTTATCTCTGTGAGCTATTGGTAGTTGCAGATCAGTAATTATGTTTGCAATACATTGATTTATTATAAGAGTTCTTTCTCAGCGTGTTAAGCAGTGTTGAACCTGATATTATCGTGTTATCATCGAGTGACCACTGCTTGATATCAGCTTGATATCTGCTTTGGTACGCTTTGAACTCTACGGGAGTGCAATATAATCTAATAACCCCGAATAATGCACTGGAGTTCAAGACACCTATGCTATCTATCTCTGTTAAAATAAGTTCAGGGGTAGCTTGGAATCGGGCAATGCATAGCATCCACTCCAGTTGATGAAGTCCATCTGACCATATAACATATAGGTATACAATAAGATACGTAAGGTCTAATGAACTCCATCGCATTACTTGGGATAAATACAGAGAGAAGTAAAGACAGGGAGAAAATGCCAGGATAATCGAGTAGATTTGCATAAAAAAAACTGGGAAATAGCTCCATGAAATTGTGACCTGCAGATGCATGAAACTATGATGGAGACTGTTCACTTTGACCTGATCT
>JALOBM010000074.1 GCA_023228285.1 Candidatus Cloacimonadota bacterium
GCTATGGGTTTGTACAAAAGGACCAATGCCGACCATGTGCGGCTGCAACTCATAAAGAAAGAGCATATCATCGGCAAGATATTCAGCAGTCTGAAAGGGTGATCCGACCATAAACCCAGATCCCACCTGATATCCTATTTCTTTCAGGTCTGCCAGACATCGTTTTCTGTTTGTCAGGGACATATCAGCAGGGTGAAGCATTGAGTAATGTTCTGGATTCGCAGTTTCGTGGCGCAAAAGATAACGGTCAGCCCCGGCGTTGAAATATGCCTGATAGTTTTCCCTGGTTTTTTCACCGATGGATAGTGTTACCGCGCAGTCCGGGTATCGGGTTTTTATGTTTTTTACAATGTAAATTATCTTATCATCAGTAAAATAGGGGTCTTCTCCCCCCTGAAGCACAAAGGTCCTGAATCCGAGTTCATATCCTGTCTCACATGCCTGAAATATTTGATCTTCTGTAAGACGATAACGGCTTGCGCTGAGGTTGCTTTTTCTAATCCCGCAGTAAAGGCAGTCATTTTTACAGAAATTTGTGAATTCGACCAGTCCCCGAATATATACATGGTTTCCATAATATCTCTTCGATATATTTCTTGCTTTTTCAAAGAGATATTCGCTTAAGTCACTGGTGTATGAAGAGACAAGGTAGACAAGCTCGTCTTTTGAAAGACATCTTTGTTTTTCGAGTTTGTCTACCAAAACAAATGCATCCGCATCTTTTTTATGCATGCCTCCAGATTTGAATTTAACAATATTTTTACCGACATCGTCAGCAGGATCTGAAGTTCCGTTATATGTGTGAGTCACTGTTTCGGTCATAAAATAGACTCCTTCCAAATGATAGTCTTCAAAAAATATTATATATATCCTATATATCAAGTATGAATATTATAATTGAATGAATAGGTATTGTAAATTACAAAACATTTTTAACTTAAGCTGGGAATTTTCGTAAGTACAATATATTCTGCCTATTTTTTTGATAAATATTTTGAAATTCGACTATTGACAAATTACACCAGCGTGGTACTATCCAATATCATATTAAACATATATGAATTATAAAATTAAGGAGGGAATACCGTGTGTATTAATATTGCCCAAAGAAAGAAAAAATGTCTGAGAAATGACCGAATGCGTACCTGTAAAAATATGCAAGAAATTATTAACAGCAGTGAAAGATCCGGGGTTATCCCTTTTGGAAGATACTGTAGAAAATAAAGAAAGAAGGAATAGACATGAGTAATAATTATAGATTTGAGACTATCCAGCTTCATGCCGGCCAAGAGCAGCCTGATCCAGCAACTGATGCAAGAGCAGTTCCGATTTATCAGACCTCATCTTATGTTTTTCACAACAGTCAGCATGCAGCAGATCGATTTGCGCTTAAAGATGCAGGAAATATTTATGGCAGGCTGACAAATCCCACGCAGGACGTTTTTGAAAGAAGAATAGCTGCTCTTGAAGGAGGAGTTGCCGCGCTGGCTCTTGCAAGCGGCGCCGCCGCTGTAAATTATTCGGTACAGGCAATTGCCCATGCCGGAGATCATATTGTTGCGGAAAAGACAATATACGGGGGAACCTATAATCTGCTCGCAAATACCCTACCGTTGTACGGGATAAGCACAACGTTTGTAGATCCGTATGACATAGAGGGGTATGAAAAAGCAATAAAGCCCGAAACAAAAGCGATTTTTATAGAAAGTCTGGGCAATCCAAACAGCGAAGTAGTCGATATTGAAAAAATTGCTGAGATAGCACACAGGCACGCAATACCGCTTATTGTTGACAACACTTTTGCGACTCCCTATCTTTTCCGTCCGTTAGAACATGGTGCAGATATAGTAGTACATTCTGCCACAAAATTTATAGGAGGACATGGCACTGCTATCGGAGGGGTAATTGTTGATGGGGGAAAGTTTGACTGGGAAGCTTCAGGCAAATTTCCATTCCTGACAAAACCAAATCCCAGCTATCACGGGATAAGCTTTACAAAAAACGTTGGGCCTGCCGCTTATGTGATAAGTATCAGGGCGATACTTTTAAGGGACACCGGGGCAGCAATATCACCTTTTCATTCATTCCTGTTCCTTCAAGGACTTGAAACCCTCTCCCTCAGGGTGGAAAGACACGTTGAAAATGCGTTAAAAACAGTAGAGTATCTTTCTAAGCACCCGCAGGTCGAACGCGTCAACCACCCATCGCTTCAGGCAGATCAGGGTCACGGATTGTATAAGAAGTATTTTCCAAAAGGAGCAGGTTCAATATTTACCTTTGAAATAAAGGGCGGAGCTGACGAAGCAAAAAATTTCATCGACAAACTTAAACTTTTTTCACTTCTTGCCAATGTTGCAGATGTCAAATCATTGGTTATCCATCCTGCAAGCACGACCCATTCTCAACTTAACGATCAGGAGCTTGCTGGGTCAGGCATTAAGCCAAACACTGTCAGGCTTTCGATAGGGACAGAACACATTGACGATATCATTGAAGATCTTGAACAGGCATTTAAAGTATAGGAGGATAAAAATAATGAGTAATGTCGCAAAAAAAATTACAGATCTGATCGGACACACTCCGCTTCTTGAGCTGACGAACACGGAGAAAAACCTGAACCTGCAGGCAACTATTTTGGCCAAGCTTGAATATTTTAACCCAGCTGGAAGCGTTAAAGACAGGATTGCAAAAGCAATGATAGACGACGCTGAGAATAAGGGTATTCTAAAAGAGGGTTCGGTGATAATTGAACCCACCAGCGGGAACACCGGAATAGGTCTTGCATCTGTTGCCGCATCACGTGGATACAGAATTATATTGACAATGCCTGACACCATGAGCGTAGAACGCAGAAACCTGCTTAAGGCATATGGGGCTGAACTCGTTTTAACCGAGGGCAGTAAGGGAATGAAGGGGGCAATAGAAAGAGCTGACGAACTTGCAGCCGAAACTCCCGGAAGTTTTGTGCCAAGGCAGTTTGACAACCCGGTCAACCCTGAGATACATAAAAATACGACGGGAGTCGAGATATGGAAGGATACGGAAGGAAAGGTGGATGTTTTTGTTGCGGGGATAGGAACCGGGGGAACGATAACTGGAGTCGGTGAATATCTGAAAACAAAAAATCCTGATATTAAGATAATAGCAGTTGAGCCGTCGGCTTCGCCAGTTTTGTCGAAAGGAACTCCCGGTCCGCATAAGATCCAGGGAATAGGGGCTGGTTTTGTCCCTAAAATTCTCAATACATCTGTGTATGACGAGATCATTACGGTAGAAAATGAAGATGCGTTTTCTACCGGCAATTCAATAGGCAAGACTGAAGGAGTTCTTGTGGGGATCTCATCAGGAGCCGCGGTCTGGGCTGCTATACAGCTGGCCAAACGTTCTGAAAACAGGGGGAAAACCATAGTTGCGCTCTTGGCGGACACTGGTGAACGCTATTTGTCTACTCCCGAGTTCGCCGATTAACTAAATATTTCAAGATAGTATTCTGTAGTAATAAAAAGAGAAGGATCCTTGGACAGAGTAGTGTTATTCCATTGGATCCTTTTTCATGTCTTGTTTCGAAAATCGCCAGTGGCCAATAGTAGACACAAGTGACCTGCGATGCTATTATCCAAAATGTAACTTTAAAATTATTCTTCGGTTTAGAGGCGGTGATTACATGTCCATAAAGGGAATCTGACGAGATTTAAATAGGGGGATACACGTTGTGCAACCCCATCGAAGTGTTTTTATGAGTTTGGATTTGAGCGTCGATGTTCGCTTTATGGTCGATGTAATCTGTAACTTGTAACTCTGCGTCACACAGAGCAAATTTCATTCTTATAATTACATCTTGACCCACTATTGTATCTACATTGTTGGATTTCCTTTTGTTATTTAAAAATGTGTATTTGGATCAGCATTTTTGTGCGAAAAAAGCACAAGTTCGTGTTGTCTGCCTATATATTTGGGATGTAAAGAGCAATAGTTTGCGATATTAAATCGAATAGGCATAAATATTTCTGAGTAGTACTGGATCAGGAGGAATCGTTGACATGGAAGAAAAGAAACATAAGAACTGTGCTGAGAAAAGATCGAAGCTGCTCTGGAAAATGACAATAATACTGTTGCTATTGCTGGCAATAGGAGCATATTTTGTATCTCCTGCCTATAAGAAAATGATAGATGATATATTTGCAACTTTTGCTACAGGAGACTTCACTATTATGCGAGAATTCGTAGCAAGGTATGGTAAGCAGGCAGCTGCGGTATCTTTTTTTCTGATGATCTTTCAATCAATCGCCGCTCCGCTTCCGGCATTTCTAATTACGTTTGCTAATGCCAGCCTATTTGGTTGGTGGCAAGGAGCGGTTCTTTCATGGTCAAGTGCAATGGCTGGAGCAGCGGTATGTTTTTATATTGCGCGCATAATGGGCCGGGATGTGGTGGAAAAAATTACCAGCAAACGTGGACTTAAGTCAGTTGATGTTTTTTTTGCTCGTCATGGGAAACAGAGCATCGTCATAGCACGCTTATTACCATTTATATCTTTTGATTTTGTTAGTTACGCCGCCGGATTGACTTCAATGGGTTTTGGGGGGTTTTTTATTGCAACGGGAATTGGACAGATGCCGGCAACGATTATTTATTCTTATGTTGGTGGAATGCTTACGGGCGGCGCAAAATATGTAGTTATGGGACTCCTTCTTTTCTTCAGTTTATCGATATTAATTGTTATGATGCGACAGCTATACAACGAGTACCAAACAAAAAAGGTGACAAATGTCAGCTCAAAATAGAAAACTAGTAGGTTTTTGGGGTATACGTCTACATCAATTTTTGAGTTTTTCATCTTTTTTTCAGAAGGTTCATTCAGAAGGCGGTGAATGGGCTTTTTTCCCAGGATGCAGCATGATTGGCTATGATCCGGAACTTGTGGAACTTACATATAGCTGGTTGTTGAGGTTAAATCCACAAATGGGAATTGTCAGCAGTTGTTGTGCTTATCCAACCTCAGGACTGAATGATATGCAAAAATTTAATGTTTATCAAACGCAGCTGGGAAACAAACTTAAGTCAGCCGGAATTCGGAAACTGGTAGTTTGCTGTCCGAATTGCACTAAGTCCTTAGAAAATTTAGAGGATGTTGATGTTATTTCTATCTGGCAGTTTCTTGACGAACATCCATGTATTTTTAAGACAGATGAAGGGATAACCTATGTTCTTCACGATCCATGCCCCACAAGAAATTATCCAGAAATTCAGGCAACGTTCAGACGTGTAATGGAACGCGGAGGAGTTACATGGCAAGAATATAATTCTAACCGTCGGTGGGCAATCTGTTGTGGCAAGATAAAAATGCTGATGATGATTTATCCTGAAAAAGGCAAAGAACTGTTAATGAAGAGGCTGAGTGAAAGTCAAAACAGGAACATCCTCACATACTGCTTTTCCTGCGTGGATTCTTTCAGAAAAGCAGGTTGCAACTCTGTCCATGGACTGGATTTAATATTTAGGCGTCCTGATGAGATAAGGTCAGGAGCTATTTGTGATGTAATAAACATCTGGAAAAACAGATGGAAATTGTCAAGAAAATTATCAGGAAAGGATATACATAAACATTAAACATGCCGCAACTTACGGAATGTATCAGATATGGTCTTAATATTTTTAAAAAATACGGCAAACCTGCTTCACTGGTATTGTTTTGTGTTCTTGTTTTCATATTAAGCCACAGGTACAGATTGGACAATCATGTCACAGATCCTGCTAATCTGGCCATTCTCAGGGCAATGATCGATGAGAATTATCTTAAAGCATCTCTTATTTATATTATTTGTATGAGCATATGCTGTGTAATTCTCTCGTTGCCCGGAGTTGCTTTTGCTGTAATCGGAGGTCTGTTATTTGGCCCGGTTATGGGCACCTTATTATGTCTTATAGCGGCTACAATAGGTGCTGTGCTTTCCTTTATTGCAGGAAGGTACTTTTTGAAAGACAGTGTAAGGCCTATGCTTGAAAAATATCCAGTTATCAAAAAACTTCTTTTTGATAATGCAAATAACAGCGCTTTATTTCTGCTTTTAGTTACGCGCCTGCTGCCGATATTTCCATACAATATTCAGAATTTTGCCTATGGAATAACGGATATCGGCCTGATTCAATATGCAATTTACACATTTATATTTATGGCTCCTGGCGTAGCTATCTTTACTATCGGAACGGCAGGTCTTTGGAGCAATGAAAACAGAATGTTTCTCTTTTGTTGGTCAGGTTCTCTTGCTTTGTTAGTAATAATTTCTGGAATATTACTATATCGCAGGTATGTAAAATAATTCTTTAGCTTCAATAACTATGGAATCTTGGAGGCATCAGTGATTATCAAGGCACTTGAGCATATGCTTAAAACATAGCAGCTATTCTGTTGCGTACTATACATAGAAGAAAATGTTTTTTATCCAATAAAATTTATTTAAATGAAGGTGAATGTATTGGGTGATGCTTATTATGATCCTAATGATCTTGCAAAATTTTCAGAAATAGGAGAATTTGCTCCGGGTTTGTGGCAGAAGTTTATTGGCTACTATGCCAGTGTTTTTGAAGAAGGTGACCTGACTGCCAGAGAAAAGGTTATTGTTGCTCTTGCAGTAGCGCACACTGTTCAATGTCCATACTGCATTGATGCATACACACAATCCTGTCTTGAGCATGGGGTGAATGCCGCTCAAATGACTGAAGCTATTCATGTGGCAGCTGCTATCCGGGGTGGAGCAACACTTATTCACGGAGTACAGATGAAAAATATTATTAATAAGCTGGAGATGAAAAATGAATAACCTTTATAGAGTTGAACAGCTGAATATAATTCCACATTTTATTGATTCAATCCCGGATATGAAATGGAACCACTCCATGAGTCAGATTGAAGTGCTCCAGGTGAATGTCGGACGTCTTTGTAATCTTAAGTGCAGGCATTGTCATCTTTCCTGTGGACCGGACAGAAAAGAGATAATGGGTCGGGAAGTAATGGAAAACTGTATCAGTGCAGTTAATAAGAGAGGGATTAAGTTACTTGATATTACTGGTGGAGCACCGGAGCTTAACCCCAATTTTCGATGGTTTCTACTAGAATCATGCAATACAGGAGCCAGAGTGATTGTAAGGTCAAACATGGTGATCCTTGATGAACCTGGCTTTGAAGATATCCCGAAACTATATGCCAATAACGGAATTGAGCTTATCTGTTCTCTCCCTTATTATTCCTCAAATGATAATGACAGACAGCGAGGTACAGGAATTTTTGATCGATCAGTATCCATCCTACGCAATCTTAATAAACTTGGTTATGGAAAAGGAGGCGGACTCAAACTTAATCTGGTCTACAATCCCGGTGGTGCGTTTCTGCCTCCGTCTCAGGCAGCACTTGAAAATGATTACAGAGGGAGACTTAAACAGCAACATGGAATTGTTTTTGACAATCTCTACACCATAACCAACAACCCAACCGGACGTTTTTATGAATTCCTTCAGAATAGCGGAAATCTTGATGGATATATGAAACGTCTTTATAACAGTTTCAACCCAGCAACAGTTGAGCGAATAATGTGCCGCAGCCAAATCTCAGTTGGATGGGATGGAATGCTTTATGATTGCGATTTTAATCAGGCATTGGGTTGGGAAGTTCTCGGCATAAAGACTATCGGCGAATGGGCGAATGCTCCTTCGGAGGAGCGACCCATAAGATTTGGTAATCACTGCTATGCCTGCACGGCGGGCAGTGGTTCCAGTTGCAGCGGTTCTAATGAATAAAAACTTTTTTTTCAATAAAGTTTTTATTATATAATATTTTTTTAACAAAAAAAGGAGGAATAAATATGAAGAAGTTATTGTTTGGTGTGGTATTGGCGGTAGCTCTGGCTGGAGGTTTTTCGCTTTTACAGAATACAGCTGAAGCCGGTCTTTTCAAAAAATCAGCGGAAGGGCTTCCTGTTGAGATTAACAAAGCGGCAAAAGAGATAATTATGCCGGCAGAGGTAAACGGGAAGTATTTCACAGAGCCAACGAGGCATGGAGTGGTTTTTCTTACTGGCTCCAACGGAGAGAAAGCAGTGCTTCGCGGACTTTCGGATGAGAAACAATTTCACGACGCCCTTCTTGCTATAGGCGCGAAACCTGGAAACAATATAAAACTGAACGATATGAAGGCCGGTCCGAATAATGGCAAAAGTGTCGAAGGATCCAAACTTGATGTTTTCGTAAAATGGGAAGGCTCAAAGGGGGAAATTCCATTTCAAAATATTATCAGGGCCACTGTTGAACGCCCGATGGATATTCGCTTCGGAGGAAATCTTGAAGCAGCCCAAAAAGCCAATACTGGCTGTGTCCTGTGCCTTGACAGCTGTGCAGTTGGGATAACAAGCAATGCAGCCTATCCTACAGGAACGACACAGCACAAAGTATCAGAATTTTACGGCAGAAAAGATATCCTCCCTCCCGATGGGACCCGTGTTTCTGTAATATTCCGTTTGGCGAAACAACAATAATTATATAAATTTGCAATGAGGATATTAAGCCTGCTTTACAACACCTTTCTGTGGGCTATAGCAGTAGCTATAGCCCTTTTTCAGTTTACATGGCTGGAAATGAGGGTCAACATCGGTTTGGTTTTATTTTTATTATGGGCGCTGCTATTTATGTGTTCTTTTGTCAAGGGCTGGAGATTCGGTCAGATCGGCACAACCATAAATTTGGTCGGTGTATTTGGATTCTGTTTTTTAATTCTGGGGTGTGAGCGTTTGTTTGCTGTTCCCGCTCTGATTATTAGGGAAGGATTAGGGTTAAATAGAATTCCTGTCGATAAGATTAATTTTGTTCTTACATGTATATTAATAATCGGTCTTTTCTCTGTCGTAATTTGTGATAAACATGCAGCAAAAAGGAGAATAAAAAATGGAACGTAGAATATCAGGTTTATTCAATATTGCTGTGGGTATCTTGCTGGTTTTTGGGCCCTGGCTTCTGTTCAAGACGTGTAGTACTGAAGTAAAAATTATGAAATGCTATTGGAGCTCTAAGTCAGAACTGGCGATAGGTATTTTATTCGTTATACTTGGAATTCTCATTTTAACAATGAAGGATAACGATGATAATCGCCGTATGTCCATCTTAAGCATAGCAATGAGCATTATTGCTATATTAATCCCTGCATTCATAATTGGTGGCTGTATAAAACCTGATATGGCGTGCAGAGCCGTGACATTCCCGACTATTTATACTATATCCACAGTTAATATCATCGCACAGTCCATAATAATACTCTCTATCAGGAAAAAACATTAACAGAATGTTATTTTTATAACTGACATACATATACGCTCTGCATTGGGCTAAAGCGAAGCAACACAAGGGAGATTTTTTGTGTGAATAGAAACAAAAAGCGCTTATTGACTATATTTGATATAGCAGTTCGAAATCTCGAGCTCAGAAAAATTAGGACTGGATTTATGATCTTTTTTGTGTGTGTTTTGGCACTTTCTCTTTTCGTAATTTCAGTTATTGTTAATAGTATGGAGCAGAGATTTAATAATACAATTGACCGAATGGGTGCCGATATCATAATCGTTCCGTCGTCAGCTGCGGCAGATGTTGTTAATTCAATCTTTCTGGGCGAATCATTCAGCCTATATTTTGACAAAAAAATGTCTG
>JALOBM010000016.1 GCA_023228285.1 Candidatus Cloacimonadota bacterium
ATTCGAAATTATCGAATAGTTGCCTTGGTCTGTCCGTTTCAACCCTTGGTTTGATGGATTGATGGATAAATACGCAGGTCAGACCCTTGCAGGTCAGTCCATCGCAGGTGTTTCAACCCTTGGTTTGATGGATTGATGGATAAATACTAGTGAAGGAAAGAAGGATTGCCGCCGGGAGGGTGAGTTTCAACCCTTGGTTTGATGGATTGATGGATAAATACTGTTTTTGGGCTGATTTACAGAAAATCACAAAGAGCGTTTCAACCCTTGGTTTGATGGATTGATGGATAAATACAATCTGCTCAGGCACGGTCATTCCAGAAGGGTATGAGTTTCAACCCTTGGTTTGATGGATTGATGGATAAATACAGTATAAGGTGGGCTGAAAGTCATAAAGAATACGAGTTTCAACCCTTGGTTTGATGGATTGATGGATAAATACTGATATATTTTCGCCGTTTGAGCATAATAAAAACGTTTCAACCCTTGGTTTGATGGATTGATGGATAAATACCAGAGGGAGGCTGGAAGGCATCCAAGGCTACCCCCAGTTTCAACCCTTGGTTTGATGGATTGATGGATAAATACTCATACAAAAAACATTATTCTATATATACTACTTTTGTTTCAACCCTTGGTTTGATGGATTGATGGATAAATACCCTGGCTTGGGTCTAATCTACAATGGAATAATAGCTTAGGACTCCAGTCCAGACTAGGATAACTAGCATATAGGCGATGAAATCGATGTAATTCTCCTAGATTTCATCATTTCAGACACTGGGGGATCACTCTATATAAAAGCAAAGATCATTATCTCTAGCAAATTGTCAATAATTATCGGTCAGGAACCCATCAGAAATCGCATAGATTCCGATAGGTACAATCCTCACATTTTCGTTTATTACTACGAACACTTGGATACCTACCTTTGTGGATAATGTCAAATATCTTATCCAATACGTGTAAAGCATATTGTTTCATGGCATCAGATATCTCTAATGGCTGCAGATGATTTTTTGATCTGACATAGACAATGTAAGCCATATTTACTCTTTTGCCAAAGTGTTCTTCGATCAACAATGAATACAAGGTTTGTTGCATCTTCAGGGTTTTATATATCCTATTTTCCCAAGAAGCCCATTTATAATCTAAGGGTGCAGCAAAACCATTCTTCAAAAGCAGCACTTCATCTACTTTTCCCACTAGACGTAGATTCTGAGAGCTCATATATACATCGGCAAGCTTCTCTTCTATTCCAATGCGTGACCGGATATAGTCTTTATTCTGCACCAGTTTCAACTTATGAATGTCTCTTCCTTTATTGACAAGGTGTCTCCGATGTTCATGCTGATCTATCCCTAGTACATTCATGTAGTACAAAAACCTTGGGCAGTACATATACTCCATAACTTCAGAAGGTGTAATGTATTGAAAATCCATAAGTCAGGTAAAGAGAGCTTTGATCTCATCGGTAATTAGTTTTCGTTCAAAGGCTTGACCCAGTAAAATGCAGGCGTTGAAATCTTCTCGGCACATGGGGAAAATATATACTTTGTCTTGATCGGGATTTAATAGGTCTTCGATCATGCTGCTTAGTTCTTTGATCTGAGTTTTATTCATTTCTCCCAACCATACTGAGTATTGAACCCGGTAGATTCCTGCTCTTTCACAGCATTTAACCACTTTATTCCTGGCTTTGTCTTTCACAATGTCGTACATTACCCAGGTTAACAATCCTCCTCCTCGCTAGACACATCACCGGTATGTGGATTAATGAAGTTCTCAAACTTTCGGCACACAGATGCTTCCAGATAGTTATCTTTTTTCCCGATCAGGAAGTTTGCAAAAGCATGAGCATCAGTTTGGATCATATCTATCTGTTTTCGGTTTTTATTTCTGTATCGGATAATCTGATCGAGGTACTCCAAAAAATATGGAGCGAAGAATTTTTTCCCTTCTGTACTAAGGGCTACTCCTTTGTACACGGATTCCAGATATTCGGGTTTGCACTTACTTCTGGTAAACATGTAAAACACAGGTTCATCGGCAAGGATTCTGTAGTTTTCGATGAAGTCGAAGACAAAGCTCTTCTTGTTGTAGTTATCGCTGTGCAACAAACCAATGTAGGGATCCAAGCCCGCTATCACCAATGCCTTTTCCGTTTTGGAATACAGAATTCCGTAGGCATAGTTCAAAAAGGCGTTGAAAGCATCTTTAGCAGGCCTTGAACTTCTTCCTGAAAACTTCCATGGATCTGGTAGCATCATTGCTAACAAAGAAAAATACACTCTCGATGCGCTTCCCTCCAAGCCCATAATTAACGGTGATAGCTCTTCCAGATTGCCATCAGCATTGAAAATGGAAACCGCATAATTCCGCATCAGTTCCATTCTTTGATTATCTTCTTCGGAGATCCAGTTCCTTTTTGAGAATAGAGTTTTTACAAATCGGTATTGATTCATTATCTTCAGACAAATCCAGCGTTTTATGAAATCTAAGCCCACAGCATCAGAGAGCATTTCCAATTGGCGCCTGCGAATCAGTACCGTGCTGCCAATTTTGGGAAACCATACCCTGGCATAAGGATTGCCATATTGATCCAGCATCACCACGTCAATATTGTGATCCATTGCCAATTGTATTGCGTCCGAGCTGATCTGCACGGCATTGGAAATCACTATGCTACTTATTTTCTGCGGCGCTACTTTCAGCTTTTTATCGTTGACGAATACTTCAAACATGTCATCTTTTTTACGTAAAGCAGAGCCGTATGTATTTAGGTGAAGTTCCATCTATAATGCCATCACTGAACCTGATTCCAAGGGTACCTTCAAAAATCCCGTTTCGCAGTTATATGCTTTTTCTATATCTACTAACGGGATGTAATACACTTTATCTTTAAATTTGTTAAAGTATGAGTTTTGAATACTGTAGTTCTTTATGTCTGATTCACTTAGGTTTAGCTGATATTTGCTCAAGAAATGATAGCATTTTTTCATCGCAAGACGGGCGTGGGATATTGCTTCATCTCCTATATTGGTTTGATCTAGAATCTCTTTGGCCGATATTAATTCTTCCATAGTCTGCTGTGCTTCTTCATTAAGTAAGATGTATAAGGATACAGTATTATACTGATCCTGTATCAGTCGAAATTCATTTATTGACAGCTGGTTGCGTCTACTTTGATCGTAATTAAGTTCTCCAATTGCTTTCATGATAGCTTGAGATTCTGCACCGAATTGTATACTTCGGTAGTATTCTTGGATAATATCGGCAAATTGATTACTTTCAATCTGCTTTCTATCAGATATAGCTTCATCGGTCTTTTGTAGCAGGTAGTTATCATATACATTGGCGTTGTATTTTTTCCCATCTTTGTGCAGACTTACTACTTGCATTACTCCCCCCAGTTCACCGAATTCTCCATGCCGATTGCATCTGCCGGCTACTTGAATGATGGAGTCAAGCGGACCTATATCTCTATATACTCGCTGAAAGCTCAGATCGACCCCAGCCTCTACAAGTTGAGTAGATACCAATATCACTCTTTTTCCGTTTTTCAGATTTGTTCGGACCTTCTGGATTCGTTTTAATCTGCAATATGGTATGTTGAGAGTTGTAAGGCAATATACTTGATATTTATCGCTGAAGCGCTGTTTCAGTATGTTATATAGGTCTATGGCTGATTGTTTTGTGTTCATGACAAATAAGGCGCTGGAAACATTGGATAAGTCTAGAGATTGAGCAAATTCTCCAAGGGTTTGAGGATTCGTACATATCTGTAAACTTACTCTATTGAACACACTCGATTCGAAAATTCTTGAAGGGCTCAATTCATGAAATGTGCCAGGTTCAAAGATAAAGGGCTGAGTGGCAGTACAAGAGAGAATTATAGTATCAAATCGCTCTGTAAGTACTTTAAAGAAACAACGCAGAAGCGGATAATACTTTGGAGGCAGGCTTTGAACCTCATCCAGCAGGATTATGGAATTCACAATATTATGAAGCTTGCGAACCAATGAGTTTCTTGAACCTATTAGGGAATGAAACAGTTGTACGAAAGTTGAGACAATACATGCTGAGTTCCATGAATTGGCTATCAGATTATCGTTTAGATAAGCATGCAAATCATAGTCTTCATCCTTGCGTTCTCTGGAAAAATCAACCAAATGATGGTGTTTCAGCAGTATATCCGGATTCTTGGCATCATTTCCATTATGGCTTAAGACATTTTCTACCTCATCAAAATTCTGATCGATAATGGAAGTATAAGGTAAACAATAGATCACTCGCCTTCTATGTTTGGAAGCTTTTTGTAATGCATCGGTAAACGACATACAAGCCAGAGTTTTCCCACTACCTGTCGGAGCGCTCAGAGCAAATCGCTTAGTCTCAATATCCATAACATCTGCAGCAGCATTCAGCAGTTTACTCCGAATTGAGTTCAATTCACCAGTACCGGGATTGAGACTGCTTAAGTAGTTTTGTGGAGAGAAAGATATATCTGCCTTCAGGTTGATGTCGATTTCCTGCTCAATACGAGCAGCATCGTGTTTGTCCGCGTCAATCAATACGGAGAATAAAAGATTCTGAATCAAGAATCGCTCTATGGCATCTTCAGCATCATCAAGTGGTCCAAAATCCTCAAGTCTGAATAATAGTGTTTTGATCTTGGATTTGTCCAGATTGGGCATTACGATACCATGATTGTTCAAAAAGGATTGCATATCTTCGTTTGCAATAATCTGTTCCTGAACGTCATGAAAGATAGCCAAAGTAGTGTTCAATAGTACTCCGTCTCTCAGGTTTTCCGATCCATACGAACTAAGATTACCATGATGCCTTTGAACGGCCTTAAAGGCTAGTAAGGAATATTCTCCTAAACTGGTATCCATTGATAATACTTCGTACAAAATAAGTGCAGATACAAGGCTGTGCTTTGTGTATGCGGAGCTATTTCCTCCTCTTACATGTTTTTGAAATGCTTTACTTGCCTTACCGATGTCGTGCATGAGGCCAGTAATGAAGGCCAGTTTACTTAAAGTATCCTTGTCTATTGCCCTGGTAAAAAGTGAAAGCCTTTGAATGCGGATTCTACAACCTATAGCAACATTTTCCAGATGTTCATGCAAAGGCTTTCGTTGATTATCTTTTGAGGCAGGGTGTGATATCAGCATTACAACATGGATATCCTTGTTCGTGTTTCGTTATTTAGTTCCAATACATTACAAAACATACCCGTAAGGCGCTTTCCGCTTGCTTCCATAAACACATCACCAAATCGGATAGAACGCCTGATAACAGATTTATTTTTACCATAATCCTCTGTTGTCTGTTCTAATGGCATACGTTCAATATTGATGATCAGGGAATCAGTATCAATACTCTTGATCTGTTCTCTTTCTACTGCGGAATCAAGGTAACGGGATTCCGGAACAGCGTGGATATCTTTATCTTGATAAGTCCGGACGTGATTTATCCCGGCACGGAATTGCCTCTGGCCCAGATAAATATCATAGCCCAAATCTTTATTGATAATTCTGTTCTCAATAGAGTCCAATTCTGTATGTTCCCCCTTTTTGAAGGCCACATACAAAATCCAGGCCAATTCTTTCCCATCCCGTGGCATCAATAGCTCCATTCGGCATTGTTTATGATCGGAAACGTCGTTTATCCCCGTATCATATCTTACGTAATTCATGGTGTAGAATTGCTTTTTAAAGCTTGATCCCGGTGCTATTGATATTGCCAAACCCAAGTTCTTAGAACTCATCAGCTTATAATATGAATCTCTTTTTTTTTGCAATATTGATGCTAATAAGCCACAAACAACAGTCCTGGGAGGGATGCTATATGTTAAGGAAGATGCGTTTGTATAGAACTTGCGAAAGTGCGCTAATGGGCCACTTAGCTGAAGTTCCAAGATAGTATCAAATCTATTGTTGTATTCCATCTTATCCCCCTGTCAAAGAAGGGATAACTCGTGTTTCCAGTTTGGATCGATAAAGATTCTTTCGAAGCCGGTAATCTCCAGTTGATCATCCTTAAAATAGTGAATTGCCTTGACTTTTGATTTGTTACTGCTCAGATAATCCACTAATTGATCGATATCTATAGTGAAGTCTTCCGTTTTACGAATAAGACGCAAGTCGTTTACTTTAGAGAGTCCAATCTTTAGCATAGGACGCAAGTCTTTTAAGAAACTCTGATTATCTATAAGTTCTATGCGAAGGTACAGTCGGGGATACTGCCCAGTCTTGGATCTGGTTCTAGCCAAAGGAATAGCTTTTATGATAGATTCATCCAGCAGCAAAATATCATCATCAGTGAGTTTTGTTTTTTCAGAGGCATTTGCGTTCACACTTCCCGAAAATGCAATTAGTGAATATTGAACACGATAGTCTTTACCGATACCCTTTCCGGATGAGAAACTTGAAGTAATGGTGCTACTATCTATCAGTTCAACTGGATTGAGTGAATATCCCCAATTAAACTGAACTGGACCTGTATAATGCCCTTCGTCGCGCTTATCTTCAGCTGTTACAGCACCGAACAATCTCACGTCTATTAGGTCGGTATGAAGTAGTTTCTGTTTCTTAATCTGTTCATTTCTTTCTTTGGCATCTTTAGCATTAGCTGTAACGAAGATTTCCTTGCCTTTGGCTGTTTCCAGGTAATCTCTGATGTAACGCTTCAAGCGGACATCAGATACCAGATTTGTAGAAGTATCGTAATCCATACGAGGTTTGTTCTCATCATCCATATCACCATTGGGATTACACATCAGAGCATCGTAGAGAAATAGGATCTCAGAATTGTTCTTAATCATTTTGTGCCTCCATTTCGGTATCGTTGTTGTCTTGAATTTCTTTCTTTTCTTTGCCTTTTAACAATCCTATATACTTGCGATAGGAGCGGCCGCTAAGGATATGGAATACCACTTCTTCAGGTGGCATATTCATATCCGACTCACATAAGCATTCTCGATAGTAGGCATCTAGCACAGGATCTGACCATACTTCCCAAACCAGACGCAGATCATCAATAACTGTTGAAATCGATTTTACTTTCTGTACTGGAATACCCCTCAAGTTTAGCTTATGAACCGCAGTGCGGTTTATTCCCTTTTGCTTTTGTGCATACTCCAGCTCATTCAGGTACCAGCCCAATATAAATAAACCCTGAGCAAAGTAGTTTTCCTCATACACATGAGGATGATTCTTGAAATACTCGAGCAATTCTTGGTTTTGCAGAGTAGTTGTCATAACTTTTTCCTCCATTTTTCTTATTCCTTTCAATAGCTTAAAGTTATCGAGATGCTTCATATAAAGACTCATTATATAGGGAGACAAATCCAAGCGATAGATAGAAATGTTTGAATTCTGGATCTTACCATGAAAGACATTCACAAAGCCTTTTAAGAGTTTAATCATGTTTATGGGTTGAGAGTATAGATAAGAAGACAAAAGTGTAAGCATGCTCCTGTTAATCTTCTGGAAGTCTGCTGGTTTCATATTGGGTCTTGACTGTTTAGAGGGGTAAATCATGAATTTCAAGTCCTCAAAGGACATACTGAAACTCTCATCGAATAATTCATGCAGCTTGTTTTCCAAGGATATACTACAGAGATTCTCGTACTTTTCAATCAAAGAGGGTAGGCTAATATTCTTGATCAAACGGTTGACGATAAACTCCTGACTGGTAGGACTGGGCTCATAATAGAAAAAGAGAGAGAAATTGTTGAAGCGATCCTGCAGATTTCTTAATATCGCAAGATTGCGTCTGCGGTCTTGATTGTTCTGTTTTTTTAACAATCTGGGGATTACTTTGATTTGCTCGGGATCAATTTCTTGTGTGTGATCCTTACTGTTTGCCTGGTATTTCAATTCCGGAAGAACCAGACAGCGAAGATTTATCAGATATGTGTTCAAGGAAGAAGAGGCAAAACTGGTGCCAACCGTGACCTGGTGATAACAATCCTTGCACGCTGTAAAAGCAGTAAAACTACGTTTTTCTTTCATGTTGTCAAAGAAGGGTTTATTAGAAATACCATAGAACTTTTGCTTT
Source organism: Candidatus Cloacimonadota bacterium (assembly GCA_023228285.1). Taxonomy (GTDB): domain Bacteria; phylum Cloacimonadota; class Cloacimonadia; order Cloacimonadales; family Cloacimonadaceae; genus UBA5456. The sequence goes on from JALOBM010000016.1 coordinate 8,071, forward strand.
AGGGCAATATCACTGGCCAGATATTTGTCTGCTGAACATAGAGGACAATGTCTAAGCTCTTTTGAATCCGGGAATTTCTTATCTACCATATAATAGTACAAGACATCGATATAGCAAGACCTGATCTTCTCGATTTCATGTATCAGTTTCCCATCTATACTCAATGCATATGCTGGTCTTTCCCCGACAATATGAGCTAAGCTCTTTTCGAAGTATTTCTCTAATGCTTTATTATATTCTGCTCTCAGTTTCTTTTTTTCTTTTACTATTTCCTTCGCAGGGGTAACATCGTCTGTAACTTCCTGAATAGGATCAGGATAGGGGAAATCGGCTTGTAATTCTTTCGGAAGTAGTATATACTGTGGTCTTATACCGATTGTATCACGTATAAAAAAGCGTTGACCGATATTCTGAAGATAATCTAAACATTCATCAACTTGTTCCGGATAGCTCCATTTTATTTCACTACGATTCTTCTCTATGTACTCCATCAAAGCAAAAGAAAAAATTGATTTGTAACCGATATGAGACCCATATATATTGGGATCATTTGATGAATAATTTCTGAAGATCAGCTTTTTGGTGCATGTTCCAGGACTTATCTCATTATCTTGAACAAACGAGATCGCTTTGTTTTGTGTATCTAAATTCATACGAATCAATCTACCATACATTTGCAGATCTTTCTTTTTATTATGGAAAGAGCTATCATCTGCACAAAATTGACGGATAATATAAAGCTTTTGCTCTGAGGGATCCATATCATAGAATCCCTCAATAAGCATTCGGTTGTTACCAAGTAATCGATATATAGAGATCATAGCCGCTCCTTATTCCTAAGATGGTTGTTGAGACGAATTGAATGATGTGCTAATGTGAGTGGCAGACACCAATACTCCAAAACCTCGTGCCACTTGTTTACCCAAAGCCAAGTAGTCCGGTATTTTGAAGTTCATGGAAAATCTTCCCGTAAAACAATGCATGGGGATGTTATGAAAATTGCGGGATACAGTATTGAACGAGCCTTCCACTTCTACGGCATCCATATCCGGAACAGTGTACGAGAAAGCCTTGGAAATGGTGAGCAGATTGCCACGCAGGATCTTTAGTAAGCGGGCATTTTGGTCGATGGTGGTGGTCTTGATATATTCCCTGTAGTTCTCCTGGTTCAAAGCCATCCAGGGAGAGAGAAACCGGTAGGATTGCATGTCCTCACATTGGCCGAATTCTTCTTGGCGGATATCCACCAAAATCTCGTTTGCTGGCATGTAGCTATTCCCAATCCTGATATTATGGTTATCCAGGATTATCCTTTTCAGGGAATTTACTCCCTCTCCGATTCCGATCAAAGCAGGATGGCCCTTGTATATCCTATATTGAATACCAGGATACCTATAAGCGCTCTCGCCAGGTTCAGGATGATTGTGAAAGATGGAATCATCTGCATATTTATGGGTGAAATATCCGCGTAACTTGGGGATATCGAAGGCTTTCAGTTCAAGATCCGTGAATGCCACCAACACATATTCCACTGTAATCATAGAACATCTCCTCTTTCTTTTTTTGTGGGTGCAAACTACCAACGATTTTGCTCTTATAGAATACAATAACATAATTGTAACACTATTGTATGGGTGTCAAGCACAAAAAGTGTTCAAGTCCACAATTGAACCTTTTTTCTGTTGAAATATATCCACAGTTGGAATACATTGGGCTATTATTTTCCACTGTCTGCCCTGCATTGATCAATATCTTTCGCACTAACCCAAAACGGTCATCAGAAGCAAAGCAACTCTCTATGGCACAATCTCCTTCCCCTGTTACTGAAGGAGATTTGAAGCAGATATAAAGCTGTTATAAAGCAGTGGTCACTCGATGATAACCCGATGATATCTGCTTTATCTCTGCTTAATGTATGAAGGGTGAATGGCACGCAGATTGCGCAGATCAAACTGATTTACACAGATTATTGAGGGGTGAAGGAGACGGATCGAATTCTCATCGCAGTACCACCAACTGCAACACTGCAGTACCCATAAATAGCGAGTATATAACCAATTTGAACCTTGACAAAGCCATTCACGACCATTTTTTTATTGACAGAAAAGGCAGCATGGGAAATGATGATAAAACGATGTGCGCCCTTAGCTCAATTGGATAGAGCATCTGACTACGGATCAGAAGGTTAGGGGTTCGACTCCCTTAGGGCGTGCCACTTTTTTCTCTTGCCAGCATTTGCTGGCTTTTTTTATTGGTGCAATATGGATAAGAAAGAACACAGCGGAAAACGAAGCGGAAACCTGATCCTGCTCTATAGGATGATGTTCCGCTATTGGCCCTACATCCTTGCCGGACTGGTATTCATGGCTCTGTATGCCTTGTTCAGCGGCGTCAGCATCACAGCACTCATTCCCCTTTTCGACTTTGTGTTCAATCCAAACAAACCTGAGCTTATTTACCATGATGCACCGCAGATAATTGGCGCGATCAAGGTAGCGCTATCGGACTACATGGCTACACAGGGTTCAATCCTGCAGATATCTTCATTATCGGAGCTTGCACCCCTGTGGGAAGATCTGAAAGAAGTGATGTTGTACAGCGATTCATTGTCTCTGTTGTATTTGCTCTGCATATCCATAGTCATCGTCATCATATTGAAGAATCTGGCATACTTTGCCAATCGCGGCTTCTTTGTATTGTTGCGCGGCAGAACGATCCGGGATATGCGTGGGCACATGTTCAGGCGTTATCTGAATCAAAGCCTGGAGTTCTACAGCAAAAATCAAGTGGGGGATGCCATCGTACGCATGGTGAACGACGTGGAGATAGTCTCCAATCAGTTCATTTTTGCCACCTTCAACAGCATTCGCGATCTCAGTACTGTAGTAGTCTATATGTATATAGCTATCTATCTGAATCCCAAGTTGTTTGCCTATAGCATCCTGGTAGTGCCGCTACTCACTTTCACCATCGGGTTTTTGGGAAAAAAGATCAAGAAATACTCCCGCCGCATTCAAAACCAGATTTCAGCGATGTTCAGTGCCGTGGAAGAAGTGTTGAACAGCATCAAAATCGTGAAGGCATTTCGCCGGGAGGACGAGGAGTACCGGGAGTTTTGCAGGATCAATAACAAGCATCAGAAGCTGTGGCAAAAAGCACAACTCTACAGCGCAATGAACGTGCCGCTTTCGGAGCTGAATTCCGCCATTACCGGAGTAGTGGTGGTGATCATCGGCGGTGGTATGATCCTGGATCCCGCGGGGGATTTTTCCCTGGGAGATTTTACTGCCTTTCTCTTTGCTGTGTTTTCCATGTTGCACCCCATGAAGAGCATCACTCAGCTCTACACCGAGATCAAGAAAGCCACGGTTTCCCTGGATCGCATCGCCCTGGTACTCAATCAGGAATCCAATATTCAGGACGATGAACACGCCGTTAGCAAGACCGATTTCACGCGCTCCATCGAGTTTCGTGAGGTCAGCTTTTGGTACAAACCAGGCAAACCGGTGATCAAGGGCTTGAATCTGGAGATACCCAAGGGTAAGAAAATTGCCTTTGTGGGTGCCAGCGGAGGCGGGAAGACCACCGTAACAAACCTGATCAACCGGCTCTACGAAGTGAAAGAGGGGCAAATCCTGCTGGACGGCATCGATATCCGCCACATCAAGCTGGACGACCTGCGCAATCTCTTTGGCGTGGTGACCCAGGATAGTGTGCTCTTTACCAAGACGGTGCGGGAAAACATTTCTTATGGCAGCAAAAAAGAGCTTAGCGATGCTGAAATCCGCAGCGCTGCCAGGATCGCTCACGCGGATGAATTCATCGAGACTTTCCCTGACAGCTACGATCAGATGCTGGATATAAAGGGTTTGAACCTCTCCGGAGGACAAAGGCAGAGGCTTTGCATAGCCCGTGCCATCGTGGGAAATCCGCCCATATTGATCTTCGATGAAGCTACCAGCGCATTGGATACGGAGAGTGAACGCATGGTGCAAGATGCCATTGATGAAGCCACCAAAAACCGCACTGTGATCCTGATCGCACATCGGCTTTCCACCATCCTTGCGGCGGATAAGATTGTGGTGCTGGAAGGCGGCAACATCATCGACAGCGGCAGTCATGAAGAGCTTTTGCAGCGTTGCGAGAGATATCAGACCCTGTACAATCTACAATTTAATAGCTAAAGGAGCAGCCATGAAGATTAGCGGTTTTTCCTTTGTACGAAACGGCGAAAAGCTGTATTACCCTACCGTGGAAGCCATCCGCTCGATATTGCCCATCTGCGATGAATTTGTGATTGCGATCGGTAAAGGAGATGAGGACGATCACACACGAGAATTGGTGGCTGCCATCAGAGATCCCAAGATCCGCATCATCGATACTGTGTGGGAAGAAAAGTACTGCCATCGCGGGATGATCAACAGCTATCAAACCGATATCGCGATGAAGGAGTGCTGCGGCGACTGGCTGTTCTATGTGCAAGCAGACGAAGTGGTGCACGAAAAGTATCTGCCTGCTATCAAAGCCCGCTGTGAAGAGCTTTTGCATGATACGGAAGTGGAAGGCTTGCTCTTCAAATACCGGCATTTTTGGGGCGATTATCGGCATTATCACAGTGGTCACGGCTGGTATCCCTGGGAGATACGCATCGTACGGAATCTGCCCAATATTCATTCGTACCAAAGCGCGCAATCTTTCCGCTGGTTCGAACACTACGACAATCCGCGTCAGGAAACCGGAACCCGCAAGCTGAAAGTAGCAAGCGTGGATGCATACATTTACCATTATGGCTGGGTACGGCCGCCGCATCTGATGCAGAATAAACGCCGGGCGCTGGACAGCGTGCATTGGGGCAAAGCCAGGGCAGAGAACTACTATGCTTCGGTGCCGGATTATTTTGACTATGGGCCTTTGGATCGTCTGGCAATATTCACAGAGACTCATCCGGAAGTGATGAAAGACATGATCTCCCGTTTCGATTGGGCCGATAAACTGCAGAGCAGCGGTAAGCCCCATCCCGGCAGAAAGCCGCATAAACACGAGCGTCTTGGCATTCGCTTGCTGTCGCTGCTGGAAAAGATTACCGGGCCCATTGGTACTTTCAAGAACTACATTGAGCTAAAGCGATGAAAGCAGTTGACGGCATTCAGAAAGACAGGATAAGCATTGTTATCACAGTATATAACCGTTTGAACCTGTTGCGAAAATGCCTGCAATCCATATTGTGGCAGAGCCGGATGCCATATGAAGTGGTGTTGAGCGATGATGGCTCCGAGGAAGATCCGCTGCCGATTCTGAGAGAATTTCGGGAGAAATTTAGCGGTAAGACACGTTATGTGCGGCAGGAACATCAGGATTTCAGAGCAGCGCGGGTACGCAACAACGGTGTTTCCGTATGCAGCGGCGACATCATAGTATTTCTGGATCAGGATATCGTGATTCCCCCAAAGTATCTGGAGAGCATTTTGCAGTCACTGAAGGAGGGGCGCTTCCTAAGCGGATACCCCGTGCGCCTTAGCAAGAAGCAGACTGAGGCATTGCTGCAGCAAGACCTTACCCGCAGATCATTTAAAGATCTGGTCTCAACAGAGCAATACCGAAAGATCCGGCAGCAATGGCGCAAAGACTATTTCTATTATATCACGCAGTCTCTTGGGTTGCCCTATTGCAAAGGGGTAAAGCTTCGCAGCGGAGTCTCGGCAATGCATTTGCCAGATTACCAAAGGGTAAATGGATTTGATGAAAGCTTTGTGGGTTGGGGAAATGAGGATGATAACCTGGGTAAAAGGCTGAAAGCAAGCGGCCGGGTGGGTTATAACTTCGTAAAGGATCACTTTCCATTGCACTTGTATCACGAGCCTTATCACACAGAAGGCGAGCGGCGCAATAGGAATCATGCCAGAAAGAAGGCGGATCTCATCACAAAGACATCGTTCTATTGCGATATGGGGTTAGACGCCCGTCGGGATGACCTTTTAGTGGATATGGGGGACTAGCTTATGCAAAAGCTCTCTGCTGTGCTGATCACTAAAAATGAAAGTGCGAATATCGAGGATTGCCTGAAGAGCATTGCCTGGGTGGATGAGATAGTTGTGTTGGATACCGGCAGCAAGGACGATACTATCGCCAGAGCAGAGGCTATGGGGGCAAGAGTGGAGCGGTTGGAAACCTGGGAAGGCTTTGGCAAGGCCAAGGGGCAGGCAGTTAGTATGGCAAGTAACGATTGGATACTATCCATAGATGCCGATGAACGCTTGAGTCCCAGTCTACAGGAGGAATTGATTGCCCTTCGTGAGCGGGATTTTGAAGGCAAGGCCTGGCATATCAAGCGCCTTAGTTACTATCTGGGCCGATCGATCCGCTATTGCGGCTGGCAGAAGGATGCTCCCTTGCGGTTGTTTAACCGAAAATATGGTGGCTTCAACGATCTGCAGGTGCACGAAGGGATTCGCGTAAGCCAGGTAAAAGATACTTGCCGTTTTCTGATGCATCACTATACATATCCTACGGTAGAAAGCCATTTTGAGAAAATGCGACATTATAGCGCATTGGCACAGGTGCTCCCGGAAAGCTCCGTCTTTGCCGGACTGAGGGCAGCACACAAGTTTATAAAGATGTATATTCTTCAGCTTGGTTTTCTGGATGGCTATCCTGGCTATCTGCTATGCAAAAACTCCGCCTGGGGTATATGGCACAAGTATCACCGATGAAAGAAATTAGGGTATTGCATGTAGATACCGAACGCGGTTGGCGGGGAGGTCAGCAACAGGCCTTTTATCTGCATGAAGGTCTGTGCCGGTTGGGTATCAAAAGTGATTTAGTGTGCCGGAGGGGATCTGAAATGCAGCATCGGCTTAGGCGGGAACATCTGCCGGTGAAGCCCTTGCCCTTTAGGGGAGAGCTGGATCCACTGGCGGCATTTCTGCTGGCACGTTATGCCAGGGCAAAGCGATTCAACATTCTGCATTTACACAGCGCACACGCTTTGGGCTGGGGTATAATGGCAAAGCTCTTTGTTCCTTCATTAAAAATTGTAGCAGCGCGCAGAGTGGATTTTGCACTATCAAAGAATTTCCTCTCCCGGCTGAAGTATAGGGGTAGATTCACCAATGCTGTAGTGGCGATCTCTGATAACATCCGTAATGTGTTGCTGAAAGATGGCGTGACGCCGGACAAAATCCGCCTCATCCATAGCGGAGTGGATGTCACGCGTTTCGATAAGGATCAGGTATCACCAGGCTTCAGAGCGCATTGGCAGATACCGGAAGATAGCGTATTGATAGGCACTATAGCCGCATTTGTGTTTCACAAGGATTATCCGAATTTAATCCAAGCTGCGGCAATAGCGCTCGCTAAAAATCCCAAGCTACACTTTATGGCGGTAGGAACTGGTGAAAGGCTGCAAGCCATGCAGGACTTGGCACAAGAGCTGGGGATAAGTGAAAAGATTTGCTTTGCGGGTTCTCAAAAGAGTGTAGGCGGCTTTCTGAAAGCATTTGACATCTTTGTGCTGGCATCCAAAAAAGAAGGTTTGGGCACTTCGGTGTTGGACGCCATGAGTGTTGGTTTACCGGTGATCGGCACCAGAGCAGGCGGTATCCCGGAGATGATAGAGCATGGCATCAGTGGAATGTTGGTGGAGAAGCGCAATCCTGATGCTCTGGCAGAGGCGATTTTGACGCTGGCGGAGGATGCATCTCTGCGGCAAAAGCTGGGTGAAGCTGCACTGAAACGGGTACAGCAGTTTAGCAAAGAGCAGATGACACAGAGAAATCTGGATTTGTATAAAGAACTGTTATGAAGAGAATTTTGATAGTGCAAACCGCCTTTATCGGCGATGTGATTTTGATAACTCCGTTGATCCGAGCAGTCCGGGAGCTGTATCCCGATGCGGAAATTGATGCCCTGGTGGTGCCCGGAGCGGCTAAGCTTTTGCAAAACAACCCCCATCTGCACAATGTGATCAGCTATCCCAAACGCAAATACCCTCTGAAGAGCATGATGCAAGTAGTTCAAATCCTGAAAGCCCGGCATTTTGACCTGGCGATATCTCCACATAGCTCGGGCAGAACGCATCTGCTGCTATATCTGGCAGGTATTCCGCAGAGAGTGGGCTTCGACAGGGGAACAATGCCCTGGCTGCTTACGCTCAAGACAATGCATCCCAAAGGGATTCACAAAGCGCGTAAGAACCTGGAGTTGATGAAACTATTGAGCGAAAGGGAATTTTCTGTTCAGACCGAGCTCTTCCCTTCAACGCAGGATCAGGAACTGGCTGAGGATTTGCTGATGGTTTTGGAGGGGAATCCGATCATCGCCATGGCGCCCGGTTCGGTGTGGGCTACCAAATGCTGGCCGGTGGAGTATTACGCATCGCTTGCCGCGGCATTGATGGACAGGGGCTTTAGCATCGTTTTGATTGGCGCTCCGGAAGACCTACCGAAGTGTGAGATAATCAAAAAAGAATGCCCGGACGCTTTGATCCTGGCTGGCAAAACCAATCTGTTGCAAAGTGCAGCGATACTCTCGCGCTGCAAAATGCTGATCTGCAACGACAGCGGCGCTCTGCACATAGCCAATGCCATGAAGACCAGAGTTACTGCCTTTTTTGGACCTACGGTACAGCGCTTTGGATATTTTCCTTTTGGACCAAAAGACAAGGTGTTTGAAGTGGATATTCAGTGCCGTCCCTGCAGCAGTCATGGCCCGCAGAAATGTCCTTTGAAGCACCACGATTGCATGCGCAGGATACATTACACGGATGTTTTAAACTACATAGAGGATAGCTTTGCATGAAGGATCTATATGTTCTAACCGGTTACGACGACTTTATCGGACAGACCCGCAAGCCCTGGATGAGCATAGAAACTAAGCTATTCATCGATGAATTGCACAAATGCGGATTTCAGGTGCATATACACGGCTTTCATGAAGTGATAAACGGCAATATCTCACCCCAAAACCAGGATATCTATTATACTTTTAGCCATCGGGACAATCTACGGTATTACATCCGCGATTGCCTGTTGTATCTGCAAGCCAGGGGAAACAGGCTGTTACCTCCGCTGGAGCTATTTCTGTGTCATGAAAACAAAGGCTGGCAGGAGCTTTTGAAGCAGAAGCTGGATATTCATAGCCTGGATTACTACTATTTCAGTTCCAAACGAGAGATGGATTATTTCAATTTGAGTTTTCCCATGGTATTTAAGACCTTAACTGGATCAAACGGAACGGGAGTAGCGCTGGTGCATAGCAAAGAAGATGTGTATAAACAGCTTGATAAGCACGAAAAGCATCCGGGGGCGATACAAAAGCTGGATTTCTGGCGGCGGAAGCATCTACGCAAAAACAAACAGTTTCCAGGCTACCCCGGCTACGATGTATATAAGGATGCTCTGTGCTATGCTGATTACATTAGTAAAGAGATACCCTTTATTTTGCAGCAGTTTGTCCCCGGCCTCAATTTTGACTACCGGGTGATAGTATTGGGAGACAAATACTTCATTAGCAAGCGCCACACTAGGGAAGGAGATTTCAGAGCCAGCGGAACCAAGCTCTTCGATTTTACGATATCGAAACCCGAGCCGGCCTTGACTGCAGCAAAAAAACTCTTTGAAACTTTCAATTCACCCTTCCTCGCTGTAGATTTGGGCGAGGACGATGCCGGCAACCTGTATCTTTTTGAATTTCAAGCTCAGCATTTTGGGATAAACATCATCGTAAGAGGCAAAGGTTACTATACTTTTAGCGATGGAGAATGGGTATTCAAAAACAACGATGCTATGTTTGAACAGCACATGGCTCGCAGCATTGCCTGGTATCTGCAATAATGGTATTTTCGTATTATCTACTCAAACCTATTTACAGTGCGGCATGGCAGCTATTGAACCTGCTGAGAAAGCGCAGAGAGACTGTGTTTTATTGTCACACTCCGGTGGATTTGGAGATCTGGCAACCGGTGCAGAAATACCTCAAGCCCATCCCTATCGTTACCGATAAAGCTGATACGTTCAAATACCTGAAGAGTAGTGGCATATTGGTGCGTAGATTGCCTGTGTTCCCCAAAGCCGTGATCATGTGTCGGGTTTCCGCACACAAATTTCCGTGTTCCCGCGTGATCAAGATCGGCATGATGCATGGTGCGTATCATTTCAAACGCCGTACTTCGGCAAAAAACTATTTGCCCTTTAGCCTCTATATGTTCAGCTCGCAGAAGGATCTGGACAATGCCGTGGAGATTGGAGTGCGTTGCGGAGCTGTGGGCGGATATCCCAAGCTGGATCCCTATCTGCCGCCAAAACCAGTGACAAAAGTAGCTGAAGCAAAACCAAAACTGCTATTTACCGCAACTTACGACAGCAGCGGCATGAGCGGGATTGAACTTTGGATAGACCACCTGCAGGAGCTGGTGGATAGATACGATATAGCCGTGAGCGTGCATCCATGGACAAATCCTGACTACATCAAACGTTTGCGGGAACTCAAAGGAATCCGATATATTGAGGAAAGTCCCCTGCAGTATATTGCAGAAGCCGATGCCTGTATTGTAGATACATCCTCCATCATCGCCGAGATATGCGCTCTAGATAAACCAATGGTAAGCTGGAGGCTGCCCGTAGCGCGCCGTTCGGTGCCGGAAGTGTATGACATCATTTCTGATATCAGCATCCAGATAGAGCGGTTTGGAGAGCTGGAAGGTGCCATAAAGCGCGTGTTGGAGCACCCAGGAGAGCATTCCATACAGAGGCAGAAAGCAAACGCCATCTTCTTTGATGCTCTGGATGGTAAAGCGGGAGAGCGCGCGGCAGGGCAGATCACAAAACTATTACCGGAATTGAAGCTATGATGCTGTGTGATGCCCATTGTCATCTGGCAAACCTCTCGCAGATGATGCCGCTAAAGCCGCTACTTGAAGAATCACTGTCGCAAGGCATCAGCCACTATCTTTCCTCAGCACTTTGCAAAGAGGATCTGGAGTATTATGCACAAAACCGGGATCAAAAGGGAATTTGTCTGCGTTATAGTGCGGGAATCCATCCCTCTTTCGATGAATGTGATCTGGAACTAGCAGACTTGCGCAGGCTATGCGAGGAGAAACTGGTGTGGGCAATAGGGGAGATCGGGCTGGACAGGAACAATCCGGATAAACAGGAGATGCAGGATACTTTTATCCGGCAGCTTGAGCTTGCCCGTTCATACAGTCTTCCGGTGGTACTGCACATCGTTGGGCATCAGCAGGAAGCCTATAACATCCTGAGCCGCTATCCCTTACGTTATCTGATGCATGGCTATGCTGGTAGTGTGGAAGCCTTTCAGAGCTTCTTGAAGCTGGATTGTTATTTCACAATCAGCGAACGCATCTTAAGAGAGGATAAACGCATGCTGCTGAAGGCGATGCTGGATAGTGGGCGCTACCTTTTTGAGACTGACATCACCCGCTATTATGTGCAGGAGGGAGAGCATAATCCGCTATTGAGGCTTAAGAACGTTATTGCTCGCAGCGCAGAACTCTCCGGGATTCCGGTGGATACACTAACAAAAGAGCAGGCGATAAACTGTAAGCGCCTTACCGGATATGACTTATGACGGATTTTTCCAGAACCGAACTGCTGGTAGGCACAGACGCCCTAAAGAGCTTGGCGTGCAACACGGTATGTATTGCCGGTCTGGGCGGAGTAGGGTCTTATGCTGTTGAAGCCTTGGCCAGAGCAGGCATCGGGCAATTTATTCTAATCGATTTTGATACTGTGAGTCCCAGTAACCTGAATCGTCAATTGCTCGCCACCCTATCCAGCATCAGTAAGCCTAAGACTGGACTGATGCAAGAGCGCATTCTGGAGATCAACGCAGAGGCGAAAGTTACCAGCCATCAGGTCTTTCTGGATGCGGAAAACAGAAATGAGCTAACCAGGGATGCGGATTTTGTGATCGATGCCATCGATAGTCTGGGCCCCAAGATCGGGCTCCTGGAATATCTCGCAAGAAACGGTAGGCGCTTCATCTCGGTGATGGGTGCCGGAAACAGGCTGGATCCCTCCCAAATCCACTTGGACAAGATCAGTAAAAGCTACAATTGTCCCCTTGCGCGCAGAGTCCGTAAGTTTCTGCGCCGCAGAGGAGTGAAGCTGGACTTTCCCTGTGTGTATTCCTCGGAGCTTGCCCTGGATACGCTGGACGATGTGGAAAGCAGTGATGAACTGATAATTGAGCGAGGCAGACAGCGGCAGACGATTGGTTCCATCAGTTATATGCCGGCGATTATGGGCATGATGGCGGCAAGTTGGGTGATTCGATCCATCATCGATAAATATACTGTACAACCGCGGACGAAGCGGAGTGCATTCGTTTGAGTTTCACGCAGATTACGCAGATTTTGTAGCGGCGCTCTCCAGGCTTAGGTGCGGCACCACCATTATTCAGCATTCATTTCTTCATCTTTTACTTGAAAACGAGCGCAAGCAAGTATTCAACGGTGCGTAGCGCCGTCAACTGCAGCACTGCAACACAAGACAACTCCGAACTAAGAGCCTCCCTCCCCATTCATTTGACTACGAGTGAAAGCGAGTACTTTTGCTCTACAGACAGAAGCGTTTTACCTTTCGCAATTGCCCTGTTTTAAAGCAGATATCATCGGGTTATTATCGAGTGAGCACTGGATTATAACGCCTTTATATCAGCTTCGGCACTGCTTGAATAGCACGGAGATATCGCAGATCATGGGGATTTGATAAGTGATCATCGCACCTCTGCGGCACAGTTCTACAGCGGAACGAAGTGGAGTATTCAACCAGCAGTCGGCATTTGTGGCGGACAGATGGTGCTTGCGTATCAATGCTAAGAGGAAGCCAACTCCCTCAATCCTTAGTGTTTTGCATCAGCCAGGAGCAAAATTTCGCCAAACCCTCCTCAAATTCGGTTTGGGGCTTGTAATGTAAAGCTTCTTCTGCTTTGCTGATATCAGCATAGGTACACTCGACATCACCTGGCTGCATGTCCTTACAGCGAATCTTCGCTTTCTTTCCCAAAGCATGCTCCAATCTCTTAATCATATCCTGCAGAGTGATAGGGCTGGAATTGCCCAAATTGTATATCTCATACAGCTTTTCGCTGGAATCTTCCAAGCGTTCAATAGCTTTTATTACACCCTGAATAATATCGTCCACATAAGTATAATCTCTTGCGCTGGAGCCAGATCCGAACATGGTGATAGCTCTATCAGCCAATATATCCCGGGCAAACTTGTGAATCGCCAAATCCGGGCGCTGGCGCGGACCATAAACTGTGAAAAACCTAAGACAAATAGTGGAGATATCGTGGAGATAATGCCATGTATGACACATCAATTCCGCTGCTTTTTTGCTTGCGGCGTAGGGAGAAATGGGATTGTCCACCGGGTCACTTTCCGAGAAGGGTACCCGGTTGTTTCCGTACACTGACGAGGAAGACGCAAAAACAAGCTTGTTTACGCCATAAGCGCGGCACATTTCCAAGAGTCGCAGCGTTCCCATGAGGTTTACGTCATAGTACAAATCCGGATTTTGGATTGAGGGGCGAACTCCTGCCATGGCCGCTATATGGATCAACATATCGATATTATTGAAGGAGAATATATGATTCAGTGCTTGGGCATCCCGGATATCGGCTTTGATAAAGCTGAAATTCGGCTGAGATAGCATATTTCGCAGATTTGCCAGCTTGATATCAGGATCGTAGAAATCACATAAATTGTCCAGGCAGATCACTTCTCCGCCTTGCTCCAATAAGGCTTCGCAAAGATGAGAACCGATAAAGCCCGCACCACCGGTTACCAGATATGTTCGTTTCAGAATACTAGTCATCATACAGTCCAATAATACACGGATTCTTGATCCACAAATTTCTTTACAAGATTTATTTATCTTGGTTTCTGTCAAGAGATTCCCCGGTATCGTCAAGGATAATGAGATAAAGTGTCTTTGGAACATTGCCATCCGCAATGCAAAACTTGGAGAGCCGGATTGGAATCGTATCAGATATCGAAAAGACAACTGCCATAATCGGTGGAATTGTGGAATGATTTCCACAATTCCAGATAAGGGGGCTATAGTGCGTATTGCTAACAATCTGTAAAATATGGATATACATAAAATCACGTTTTAGCCTGAAGTTTGCTCTGTATATATAAGACTCCTTATCGGTATCCCCTGCCGATAAACGTGGATGAAGAACCCACGATGAGCAACCTCCTAAGTCAAAATCCCGTGCCCCTCCACCAAGAGGGGCACGATATTGATTCAAATGGCTCCTGCAGCAGGATACAAAAAGAACCCGGAACAACAAGTGATCCGGGGCTTAATGGTTTATCACAGATATTTTTACACCATTTGAATAGCCTTTTTGGGGCATTTGGCTACACACTGTTCGCAGCCGATACATTTATCCTTATCCACCGCATGAACCTGTTTCAATTCACCGTTTATGGCTTGAACTGGGCAGACCTTAGCGCAGATAGTGCAGCCGATGCATAGTTCCGGATTGATATCTGCTTTTTTGCGTTGTCCCGCCATGAGATCCAGGATAGTCTTAGAGGGGCAGACTGTGGCGCAGAGGCCGCAATTGATGCACTTATCATAATCGATGCGCGCCAGGTTGTTTTCTACCGTAATGGCTTGAACAGGGCATTTGCGGGAGCAGATGCCACAACCGATGCAGGGATGAGAGCTGCCGCACACTGCTTTAGCGTCCGGCCCCTTTTCTTTGGAGGAGCATTTGATGAATACTGTGCGATTGATGGGAACAAGCGTGATGAGATTGCGAGGGCATGCTTTCACGCAGGCACCGCAACCCGTACATTTGGAGTAGTCTATCACCCGCATTCCATTGGCATCGATGGAAATCGCATCAAACAAGCAAGCTTTCATGCAGTCATTTAAGCCCATACAACCCCAGCTGCAGCTATTGGGCCCGCCAGCGATGTTTGCAGCAGACTTGCAGGATTCCACACCTTCGTAGTTGTATTTCCAGCTGGTGTTGTTATAGCCACCGCAGCTGCAATGAATTACGGCTACTTTCTGTTCCATCGCTCCAGTATCCTGTCCCATTATCTTTGCGATCTGAGCCGCCACTTCCATACCGCCAGGGGCGCATTTATTCACGGCTTCGCCTTCATTTACGATGCGTTCTGCGTAACCTGCGCATCCTGCCGCTCCGCAAGCGCCGCAATTGGCGCCGGGCAGGGTAGAGAGCACTTCTTCTACGCGGGGATCGATCTTCACTTCAAAGACTTTGGATGCGAAGGCGAGGATAAGGCCGAAAACCAGCCCCAGAGCGCCGATTATTATTACCGGTATTCCTATGGTAGTGAACATGGAGGCAGATTGTAATAATATAAAAGTCACATTTCCTCCTTAGATGTTGAAGCCCATGAAGCCGTAGAACGCCAGAGCCATTGTGCCTGCCAATATTAGAGCGATGGGCATGCCTCGCATGGCTTTGGGCAATTCCACTTTTTCCAAACGCTGGCGGATACCTGCCATTGCCAGCAGCACAAAGGTGAAGCCCACTCCGCTGAAGAAGCCGTTTAAGGTACTATCCAAGAAGTTGTAAGGAGTGACGCCATCACTGCGAAAAGCCTGGGTATTGATAATAGCAACGCCCAAAACGGCGCAATTGGTTGTGATCAGAGGCAGATACACTCCCAAGGATTTGTACAGTGCCGGAGCATTCTTCTGGATCACCATTTCCACAAACTGAACCAGCGCAGCAATGGTAAGGATGAAAGCTATGGTTTGCAGATAGCTCAATCCGTAGGGCAATAACAAATACACATTGATCAGGAATGTAAACGCACTGGCAAGCGTCATTACGAAGATTACCGCCATGCCCATACCCATTGCGGAATCAAGCTTTTTGGATACTCCGAGGTAGGGGCAAAGTCCCAGGAAACGGGAGAGTACGAAATTCTGGATGAAGATGGCGGTCATCGCCATCACGAATAGTTCACCAAAGTATCCCATTATTTCTTCTCCTTCAACATGTTAATCAGCGCCATCAAGAAGCCCAGAGTGATAAAAGCTCCGGGAGCCAGGATCGCCATCAGCATCGGATCATAGGTTTGCGGGGTGACCTTGATACCCAGCCAGGTGCCGGCACCCAGGATTTCCCGGATGGTTGCTACCACGCTGAGAGAAAGGGTGAAACCCAGCCCCATACCGATGGCATCAGCTATGCTCATGATCACTGTGTTTCTATTTGCAAAAGCTTCCGCACGGCCAAGGATGATGCAATTTACCACGATGAGGGGAATGAAGATTCCCAGACTTTTGTGCAGAGCGGGAATATAAGCCGACATCACCATATCCACGATCGATACGAAGGCGGCAATCACCACTACATAGATCGGGATGCGGATGCTGGGCGGAGTGATATTCTTGATCAGAGAAATCATGATGTTTGAGCAGATTAGCACAAATGTGGCGGCAAGACCCATACCCAGGGCGTTTTGCACCGAAGTGGAAACGGCAAGAGTGGGGCACATGCCCAATACTATTACAAAGATGGGATTCTCTTTGATAATACCTTTGGTTAGTTCTTTAATAAAGTTCATTCTGCGCCTCCGGCATTTATATCGCTTTGTACTGCAGTTATCCTAGTGCGGATCGAATTTGCTATACATCTGGAGGTGATGGTAGCACCGGACAGCGATACAACAGCTCCACCATCTTTATCTACTTTGAGCTGATCCACAGTTAACCCGGAAAACTGACCGGTGAAACTCTCGCTGGTGCAATTTGCGCCCAGTCCAGGGGTTTCAGCATGATCAAGCACTTTGATGGCAAGTACCTTGAAATCTTTATCCATACCAACCATAGTCTTCACGGTGCTGGAATATCCGGTTTCAGCGGAGATGAAGGTGTAGCCTAAAGTATCTTGTGTGGCAGGATCATAAGCTATGAAATACTGTGCTCCATCGGCAGTTTGTGCTTCAGTGAATTCTGCTCCGGGAATCAGGGCTTGGCGCGTGTCGATCTCGGTCTGAGCTTTTCGTGCGGCAATCACCGGAGCGGTAAGGCCGTTCACATAGGCCAGAATACCGCTGGCAACTACGCAAAAGGCCAGAAGGATCAGGGACAGTTTGATATAGTACTTCATTTCTTCACCCTCCCAAAAGGCTTTGGCATAGTGAGCATATCGATGAGAGGCGTAAACACGTTCATCAATAGAATACTGTAACTTACTCCCTCAGGATATCCACCCACGAGGCGGATGATGATGGTCAGCAGTCCGCAACCTATGCCATATATGATTCTACCCTTTTTGGTAAGTGGCGAGGTTGTATAATCCGTTGCCATAAAGAATGCGCCAAGCATCAAACCACCGGAAAAAATGTGGAAGAAGGGCAGCATTACCGATACTCCGCTTCCGGGGATACCGCCAAAGATAAAGCTGAGAACGAAGACGGTACCTATATAGAAGAGAGGGATGCGCCATTCAATGATGTTTTTGTAGAGCAGGTATGCAGCTCCGAGCAGAAGAGCAAAGACAGACACTTCGCCGATGCAGCCACCGATATTGCCCCAAAACAGACTCTTCAGGGTTTCCATCTCGGTAAGGCTGCTAAAGATCCTGCTGCCCAGGTCGATACCACCGGCTTGGGCATTGATCTCGGAGACAAAGCTGGTATCACGCAGAGTCTTTGCTACATGCAGAGGAGTGGCTGAGGTTACCAATTCATAGGCTTTAGGAGAAAGCTCAGCAAGGTTGTCGGCAATCCGGGTGAGGTCGTTCAGGCCGCTCATGGCCGAGTTCTTTACTGCTACCCATCCGGCTGTCATCTGAGTAGGCCAACTGGCAAGCAGGAAAGCACGACCCAACAGAGCTGGGTTAACTGGGTTATTTCCCAATCCGCCAAAGACTTGCTTTCCGATGGCGATGGCAAAGACTGCACCAACGATCGGCAGCCAGATGGGCGCTCCGGCATGAATATTGAAGGCCAGCAGCAATCCCGTGAGAAAAGCAGAGCCATCGTGGACAGTGACAGGTACCTTGCGCAGTTTCTGAATGACAGCTTCACACACTACAGCAGTAACGGCACCGGTGAGGCTGAGCAAGAGGGCTCTGGCTCCCCAGAAATATGTGGCAAATATCAGCGCTGGAACCAAGGCCAACACCACATTCCACATCACATACTTCACCGAGCTTCTGTCGTGAACATGGGGAGCGGGGGAGACGATCAGTTTATCATTGCTATTCATAATCACTTTTTCCTTTGAGCTTCAGCGTAACGAATCTTGCCTGTGTCGATCCATTGAACCAGACGAATATGGGCGGGGCACACGTAGGCGCAGCTACCGCATTTGATGCAGTCATTCAGCCCTGCTTTTACTGCAGCATCCAGATCCTGATACTTTACAGCGTTGGCAATCAGGGAAGGCATCAGATTCATGGGGCAGATGTCCACGCAACGGGCGCAGCGCAAGCAGGTGTGTTCTTTCAGGGATCGGGCTTCCTGCTGGTTCATTAACACCAATCCGCTGCTTCCCTTGGTCATGACTGCATCCAGAGAAGGCAAGGCAAAGCCCATCATGGGGCCACCGGAGATAGCTTTTGCGACGGGAGTTGTAGTGCCATCACAGGCTTGCAGCAAATCGCTATATATGGTACCAATGGGGGCAAGGAAATTCTGTGGCTTCTTTACAATGGAGCCAGTAACGCTGATCACACGCTCAATGAGGGGTTTTGCATAGCGGACGGCTTCATAAATGGCAACTGCAGTACCGACGTTTTGTACAACTACTCCAACTGTCATGGGCAGTCCTCCGGCAGGTACTTTGCGTCCGGTAGCGGCAAAGATCAGTTGTTTCTCCGCTCCTTGGGGATATTGTAGTTTGAGGCCTACCACTTCCAGGTTTGGGTGTTTTGCACAAAGCTTTTGCATCAGAGCAATGGCATCCGGTTTATTAGCTTCTATACCGATCATCCCTTTTTTGGCACCTGTTACTTTCATGATCACTTTCAGACCGTGAATGATGTCTTCAGCGCGCTCCAGCATCAGGCGATAGTCACTGGTGAGGTAGGGCTCGCACTCCACTCCGTTCAGAATCGCCACATCGATGGGCTTATCAGCAGGTGGAGTTAACTTTACGTGGCTGGGGAAGCCGGCTCCTCCCATACCGCAGATACCGGCAGCAGTGATGCGTTCTTTCATGACATCGACTGAGAGCTCCATGAAATTCTCATCATCGTGCAAATCAATCATTCGATCCATCCCGTCGGAGGTGATTTCGATGGCGGTGGACATGATGCCTGTGGGATGCATGAAATTCCCGATCTTACTTACTTTACCACTGATGGAAGCGTGTTGAGTAAGTGAAACAAAGCCGGTTGCTTCGGCGATTATCTGCCCCTTCAATACTGAATCACCCACTTCCACAATGGGAGCGGATGGAGATCCGATGTGTTGAGACAGGTGAATGATCACCCGATTGGGGGTGGGAAACTTTAGGATGGTTGCGTCTTTCGAATAATGCTTTTGATCGTGAGGGTGGATACCCCCAGGAAAGGTTTTTAGTCGCATTCACTCTCCCACAGGCTTCGAGAACAAAGCCCGATTTATTTTTGTACCACTTTTCTAGTCTACTTAGAATAGGCAAGGGATTTTTTTGCTGATATTAGCACAAATTCTTGCAGTCTCTTATCTATTCTTCTCTCGTATCAAGGAAGAATTACGTAGGCAACAGTCTCGCTATCTTCAGAAGACGGGATATGCTATGCTTCGAATCGAACTCATTGGGATCGTAAACCATCTTCAGCAAGGCTCTCAATGAGCTACCAATATATCATGCTGGTTCGCAGAACACGTAAATATAGCCTCTATGGATGACATTGGAAGATGGGAATCCCGGGATCAGCTATACAAAATGGACTTAATCAAGATCGGTAGTAAAAGCTCGTGCTGACCGACAAAGTAATACCCTTTTCCGCCAGTTTCCACAGGGCGTTGCACCACATTCACCATTGCCCGGTAATGCCGGTTCATATCGAACACTGCGGTACTGAAATTGCGTACTTCGCCGTGGATATTGCGAGCGGTATTCAGCGCTTTCAGGAACACTTCGGGCAGGATAACAGCAGAGCCGAAATTCAGATACACACCTCCGTCGTGCAGTCCGCAGATCCTCTGTGCCAGAATCCTGAAATCCCTCAAAGAGCAATCCCCGATAGCCTTGCCATCCGCGCAGGGAGTTTGATGGATTATGTCTGTACCGACCGCCACATGCACAGTTACAGGTACTCCGTGTTTATATGCCATTCCCAGCAAGGATATCTCAGCATTCGGTGCATTCTTCAGTATCTCTGCACCGATGGCTTCACCAAAGCCCAAGCCCTCTTCCGATGCTTTTGTGATGCAGCTGTTGATGTTGTGACATGTCTCAAAGGCAAGTCCGAATGAACCATCTGCCAAAGACTCGGATACATCTTCAGATGTTGCACCCCAAAAAGCGATCTCAAAATCGTGAATAACGACCGAACCGTTCACTGCTATGGCAGACACATAGCCGGCTTCCATCAATTCTATGATGAGAGGGGCAAGACCGCATTTGATTACGTGACCGCCCATTCCGATTATGATAGCTTTACCTTTGGCTTTGGCTGTTCGGCAGGACGCCACCAGTTCCTTGATATCCTTGGCACTGAGGACTTGCGGCAGGCATTCCAACAATGTAGCAGTGTTTACCGCCCCTTTCTGCGCGAACAGCGAAAGGTCAACTTTGCTAAAACGATCTGTCACGGAATATACTCTCATTTCATCCAGATTAATCTCTTCGTATTTACTCACTATATCGATCCTTCTCGCTAAATATGCAACCGCAATATTGCTGACGGTACATTCCGGCTTCTTTGGACAATCTGATGCCGTCCTGCCAGAGCTTACGCCAGTCTTCATAAAAAAAGCTCAAATGATAGCGCAGCGCCAATTCCTCACAGATTTCGATGATGCGATCGTGCTTCTGATAGCGGCTGTAAAGGAGGGTAGTGCTAAAAGCCTGATAAGATTCCTTTGCCGCACGTTGAGCGCAGGCTTCTAAGCGCGTGGAGTAACAGTATTCACAGCGTTCATCAATTCTGTCCAGGGTGTGTTGCAGAAAATCCACCAAACCGTAATCATCCTGCTCATAGAGTGGAAAGCCTTCATTGGCAGCAAATTCACGCAGACAATTGCGCCGCCTCTGATACTCTAAAAGCGGATGGATATTGGGATTGAACCAAAAAGCCGCTGGCTGATGCCCTGCCTTTTGCAGTTGTTTGTAGGGCGCTATAAGGCAGGGCGCACAGCAAGTATGGATCAGTATCTTAGCCACGTATGTAATGCGGCATTTCGGCGGGCAGTACTATGGAAAACTCCACCAATCCCGCAATTTTGCCGTCCTTGTACCAGGGTTGTTGATGGATTAGTTTCTTCTGACCGGCTTTGTCTATGGTATATGTATTGGGCTCACCTGTGGCCAGCATATGCCGTATGATTTCGATACTGCGTGGCTGATGGCAATTGTACAGACTGTGTCCAATGAGCTCTTTGCCGCCATGAGCAGCGTTTGTAAGTGCTGCTTTTTCATTCATTTCAGTTATGATGGCGTTTGTGTCGCAAACCGTGATCGCCACGGGCAGCTCTTCAATCCACTCGTGCATTATCAGAACTCTTTGAGGATGTTTGAGGCCACGATTCCGCGTTGAATCTGGTTTGTTCCTTCGTAGATTTGCAGGATTTTGGCGTCGCGCATCATTTTTTCCACTGGATACTCTTTCATGTAGCCATATCCACCCAGGATTTGAACGGCGTCGGTGGTCACCTTCATTGCCACATCGCTGGCAAAGTATTTGCACATAGCGCTTTCTTTGGAGTAGTTTTTGATGCCGGCATCCACCATCTTTGCGGTTTGAAACACTAAAGCGCGCGCTGCTTCGATTTGAGTGGCCATATCTGCCAGCATAAACTGAATGGCTTGGAAGCTGGAGATAGGTTTGCCAAACTGTTGGCGTTCTTTGGAATAACGGGCAGCAGCTTCAAAGGCTCCGCGGGCAACGCCGACGGCCTGTGAACCAACCATGGGGCGGGATTTGTCGAACACCTTCATTGCTGTGATAAATCCGGTGCCTTCGCGACCCAGCAGGTTTTCCGCAGGAACTTTGCAGTCTTCGAAGATAAGTTCTCGAGTAGCACTGGCACGGATACCCATTTTGTTTTCTTTTTTACCGAAAGTAAAGCCGGGGGTATCTTTCTCTACTATGAAGCAGGAACAACCTCTGGCACCTTTATTCTTGTCCGTCATGGCAAATACAGTGTAAATGCCCGCTTCGCCGCCATTTGTGATCCATTGTTTGGTACCGTTCAGGATATAATAATCTCCCTCTTTGCGGGCAGTGGTTTCGATGGCTCCGGCGTCACTACCGGCGTTGGCTTCTGTAAGCGCAAACGCTGCAAGCTGTTCTCCTGCGGCAATGATGGGCAGATATTTCTTCTTTTGCTCTTCACTCCCAGCGATGAGTATGGGATACATACCCAATCCGGTGGCTCCGAATGCCAGCGCAATACCTGCATCTACTGCGCAAAGCTCTTCGGTGACAACGGCGAGATCCATAACCTTGCCGCTGATGCCGTCATAATCTTCCGGGATCAGAATGGCAAAGAGGTCGCTCTGACGCATTATTTCCACTATATCCCAAGGGAATATCCCTTCCTGATCATAATGCTCGGAAAGGGGTTTCATCTTTTCGTTGGCAATTCTGCGGGCAATTTCCTGCATTTCCAATTGGTCATCAGTCAAAAAGTATTCCATGTGTATCTCCTGTAATTATTAACTGTTGGGTTCTGAGTATCATCCAGTAAAATGGCATTATATGTCAAGCCCAAAATGATCTGCGCCTTGTTTGTAGCAATTTAGTGCGTGGTATGTCCTGCATAAGCCTCCTGAAAGGTTCTGCTGTCAGGTTTGGTTAGTGCTGAAGGGGATATCAAGGTGTTTTCATGCTGTCAGCACTCGATGATGATGCGTTTATATCTGCTTCACATCTCGCTGATTCTGAGGTGATGAGATAAGCAGTCTGCATGCTCCGGGATTGTGAGTGTGCAACTATTTCAACAATATCGCTTTCCGCATGCTTACACGCTCTCCGCACCGGACTTTGAAGAAATACAATCCGGAGGCTACGCTTTGGCCATTGCTATCCTTACTGTCCCAGGTCAAGCTGTGTTTTGAGTAACCGGGGACATCATCTTGAAGACTGCGAACCAGCTGGCCTTTGATATTGTAGATTTTCACGGAGATTGGACTTTTGGCGGTGGTTTCGATACAGATGGTGGTTTCTGCTCTGAAGGGATTGGGATACACGGTAACTGGCAAAGCCGATGGAGGATTAGAATTGCCGTGTCTCTCACGAGCAGGGGATAGCGATGTTTCTAAAATGTTGCAGCTTATTGATTTGACCCCTTCAGCTGTCCGGAGCTGGAACCAATAGAAGTCGTTGGGATACATTATCTGAGTCTGTTCATGAGGCAACCAGTCCTCCCATTGGATGAGGCCAACGTTGTCAAACCAAGCTTTGGAGCGGCTATTCCCGGTTCCGGTAAAACTGAGCCGAATGTCAAAATACCATGCGTTGGCAGGTACTACGAGGTCTTTATAGAAGTATTTCCAGGGCATATTTCCGCTAACGTTCGTAGTGATGTCTTCGCTGTGGATGGGAGAGTATGCCGTCCGGTTATTGTAAAAGCGAACAGTGATGTTTGCACTTTGGGCATTTTGGGTGAATATCCAGCCATGCAAAGTGAAGCTTTTTAAGGGGTCGTATATCTTCATCTTTTGCGAGATTGTGGCAGTTTGAGCGCTGGTGGTGGTACCGGAGAAAGAGGCGCTGCGGGCTCCATCCATGGCGATATCGGAGTATTCTGCCACATCCCACAGGTTACATCCCGCATCCTCAAAATCTCCAAACCATACCAGCTCTCTGCCCAAGCGTATTTGAGTGTCTTGCGCCGGTCCCGGATAATCCACAGAACTGATACTGCCGTATCTGGGGAGTTTGTGAGGAGCAGTGTACTGAGAACCCCCTTCACGATGTACCAGAGGTGTGTCCAGCAAGAAAGTGTGAGAAACTGCGTTCAGAGCTTCGGGAACCAAGGGAACGGATGCTTTCAGTTCTTCTTTGTCCACTACTACAATTGTGTCCAGTTCTCGGCTTTTCATGGCGATGTAATCCAGGATGTGGATGCCTAGCTGCCCAGTGGCGGGTTTCGGGATGTACCCATCAATAAATACAGGCCTTAGGTAGTGATTCTTGAATCCGTCCGGATAAGCGTCAACGTACAATATTGCGGAGTTCATACATTCGGGATAATCCAGATCAAAAACGAAATTGCCCAAAGAATGTGCGATCACTTTACCGTTGTAAAGCTCCATACCATGCACGATGTGGGGGTGATGTACTATTACCAGATCCGCTCCGTTGTCGATTGCACTTTGACGAATCTCGCGATCCCATTGGCGCGGCACATCGCTGCGATAGGAATAATCTTCATCCTGAATATCTCCAAGAAAAGGATTGCTTTTGCCATAATCTTCTCCAGGACAGGTGGAATACTCGCTGCCGCTATGCATCTCGATAATCTTGAGATCTGCAATACCATCCACTGCTTGTATTTGCAAAGCATTGTAATAAGGGGTCATATAAGCAAAGCCTTCTTTGTCAAATCCAGCATGCAGATAGGGCTGGGCATTGTTGTATTGGCCGGTGCGGTCGCTGCTGCGCAAGAGTGCGATGCTGATGCCTTTTTGATGGATAAATGAGGGAAGGTAGGCTTCGTAGGAATTTGCGCCTGCTCCGCTGAAGCCGATGCCGTTTGCTTCCAATAAAGCTCTGGTTTGGTTCAATGCCGGCAGACCGTAGTCCAGCGTATGGTTGTTTGCCAGGCACACGTTTTCTATGCCTGCTACGACTAAACCTTGCATGTTACTCGGATTGCCGCGGTAAACCACTGATTTTGTGGGATGAGGACTGCCGGTATTGGCTAGCACCACTTCCAGATTGGCGATTGATACGTCCGCAGCTCCGCCCAGCATGGAGTAGGTAGGAGAGAAAATATAGTCTATGCCATAATAGGGGATAATCTGCGAGTCATAGCGCCTGGCGAGCATCACATCGCCCACAAAGTTTAACGTCAAGGGCAGGGAACTGGGACCTGGATCAGGGTTGATCTGAGTAGCAGCAAAGCCTCGTTTCCCTGTATCGTCAGTCACGATCAGGTTCACTGTGTACTGATGGGCATCGAGAACATCAAACACGTGATAAGGAGATGCTTCGTTGCTGTAAAGAGAATCGCCGAAGCTCCAATAATAGCTGAAAACATCGCTATCCGGATCGATGATTTGGGCAGAAAACTGGATGCCTACATAACGATGATTGATCTTTGCTGGAATATTCGTAGAAATGCTTACTTGCGGGGCTATGGGCAGAGTGTCGCTGATGTTTATCAGGCTATCGAACCATACTGAGTTTGTAGGGTTTTGATCCAGATCGTTCACATAGATGATGGAAGTGATTTGGGGAAAATAGCCAAAAAAGCTCTCCCAATCGGAGCCCAAAGGCAGGCAATAATGGTTCCAGCTTCCACTTGGCTTTGAGCCTTGATACACTGGTACCCATTGCTCCAGATCCAGGATTCGGCTGCCGTCGATGCTGTAGAAAAGTTGGTTTTCCCCATCGGAAAATCCCAAACCGCGTACTGTACCCTGAGAGATGTGGTATGCCCAGAATTCGATTACTGTATTGTGTTGAGTGGGAAATGGCGTGATTGATTGTTGTTTCCAGGTGTTACCAGTCAATTTCAAGGAATATTGGGATGAAGCATGAGTGTTTTGAGTATCCAGTATCCAAGCGGAGGGCTGCAGGTCTTCATCGAGCCAGGAATCCAACTGTACAATACCACTCTCGAAATCCTCAATTACTTCCCCCCCTGTTTGCCCCATAATCGGAGTTATCAGGGCAAAGAGAAGTAATCCTAAAAGCACAATACGCATCGGACCTCCCAGAAACAAAGTTGATAATAGAAGATAAAGCAAGTTCCATTCCAGCTTGTAGTTATATTATTATCCCGAATAGTGTTTAGTAGCAAACGAAATACACCATTGGGTGTTGAGAATGCATGGAATAAGGGGTTTTGTATCTCAGTCATTGTCTTGGCGAAAAAGCACATTTCTATTGACTTATTTCAGCTTGATGAAAACATGCCCCCTAAATAAACAATCCATTATACAAGGAAGAACCAATGGCTTACAACAAGATGAAAACCGACCTGCAAACACTTTTTGCAGAACTCAAGGAACAGGGACTTTACAAACATGAACGCATCCTTACTACTCCTCAAGATGCCAAGATTGGCGTTAAAGGCGGCGTAAGTGCGTTGAATTTTTGCGCAAACAACTATTTGGGATTGGGCAACCATCCCGAAGTAATCAAAGGCTCTCAGGAGATCATGAATACTTGGGGCTATGGTCTTGCTTCAGTACGCTTTATCTGCGGAACTCAGCAGATTCACAAAGATCTTGAAAATGCTGTAAGCAAGTTTTTAGGCACAGAAGACACAATCCTCTATGCAGCGTGTTTTGATGCCAACGGCGGTGTATTTGAGCCTCTTTTGGGCGAAGACAGCGCTTTGATATCGGACGAACTGAATCATGCCTCTATTATCGATGGCGTGCGCCTGTGTAAGGCCAAGCGCTTTCGTTATAAACACTCCAATATGCAAGAGCTTGAAGACGCTTTGAAAGATTCTCAGGACATGAAGTATCGCCTGATCTGCACCGACGGAGTATTCTCCATGGATGGGGACATGGCTAAGCTGGACGAAATATGCGATCTAGCAGACAAATATGACGCCCTCGTGATGGTTGATGACAGCCATGCCACCGGCTACATCGGTAAAACCGGACGCGGTACTCCAGAGCAGTTTGGAGTGCAAGACAGAGTGGATATCATTACCACAACCTTTGGTAAAGCCATGGGTGGCGGAAACGGCGGATGCACCAGCGGCCGTAAAGAAATCATCGAACTGCTGCGTCAGCGCAGCCGACCCTACCTTTTCTCAAATACATTGGCTCCGGCTATTGTAGGCGCCACGTTGAAAGTTTTGGATATATTGAGTACTTCCACCGAACTGAGAGACAAGGTTTGGGACAATGCCAAGTACTTCCGCAGCAAGATGATCGAAGCCGGTTTTGACATCGTTCCCGGTAATACCGCTATCGTACCGGTGATGCTATATGACGCTCCGTTGGCCATCAAGATGGCTGATATGCTGTTGAAAGAAGGCGTGTATGTGATTGGCTTCGTATATCCTGTAGTACCAAAAGGTAAAGCCCGTATCCGGGTACAACTCTCCGCCGCTCATAGCCGCGAAGATCTGGATAAAACCATTGCCGCTTTCATCAAGATCGGTAAAGAACTGGAACTCATAAAGTAACAGACTAGTATATGCGCATAGGGGTGATATATCTAATACCGGTTCCGATTGGTAACCTCGGAGATATCACCCTAAGAGCGCTTGATACCCTGAAGAAGGTAAGCCTGATTGCCTGTGAAGACACGCGCAAGACGGCTTTTTTGCTGTCTCAATACGAAATACCAGTTCCCCAGCTTATCAGCTTTCATAAATTCAACGAGCGTAAAAGAGAACAAGCGTTATTTGAGCATTTGGAGCGGGGGGAAGATCTCGCAGTAGTCTCAGACGCCGGCTCTCCGGCAATATCCGACCCAGCTCAAAGGCTAGTGGCAGAAGCGGTTAAGAGGAACTTACCGGTTCAGGCTCTGCCCGGAGCCACTGCTTTTGTGCCTGCGTTGAGCATCTCCGGATTCAGTACATCCGCGTTTCAATTCATCGGGTTTTTACCCGCAAAAAACAAGGATCGCGAAGCTGTATTGATGCAGATTGCTGCCTACCCTTACCCCAGTATTGTGTATGAAAGCGTACACCACCTAAAGGCATGTTTGGAAGATATGGCGCGCCATTTTCCTTCCCGCAGGATTACGATTGCGCGGGAGATATCCAAGCTGCACGAAGAGTGTATACGCGGCACTATAGAAACAATCCTGGCCGATTACGAAATCACAGAAAAAGGCGAGTTTGTAATCGTGATCGACGGCCCGGATGAAGTAGAGATAGAATTTCCCAATGCATTGGCAGCACAAATGATCGCTGAATCAGGCGACAAAAAGAGCCGGGAATTGGCCGCTGAACTGGCGCAGCGATTTGGAATCAGCAAAAAAAGGGCTTATCAATATGTCCTGGAGCAGCGCAAATGAAGCCTCCTTTTCTGCTCTTCGATTTTGACGGCACGATTGCGGATTCCATCCATCTGTTGTTGAAGATAGCACATATAGTGGCTCCCCGCTTTGGTCTGAAGCAGATGAATGATGAAGACTTTACCAAGATACGCAGCATGACCATTCCCCAAGCGATCAGATATCTGAGAATCCCAATTTACAAAATACCCCGCCTGATTTCTATGGCCTTGGTCGAGTATCGGCATCTGGTACATGAATTGGAGCCTTATGAGGGCATTCGGGAAATGCTGGAAGAACTGAGGTCTATGGGTTGTGAGATGGCTCTATTGAGCTCCAACAGCTCAGAAAACCTGAGACATTTCCTGGAGCAGCACAAGTTGAACTACTTCAATTGGGTCGAGGGCACATCCGGGATTTTGAACAAGCATAATAGCATCAAGAAACAGATCAGGAAGCACGCTTTGAGTAAGAACAAACTGATCTATGTGGGAGATGAGATCCGCGATATCGTAGCTGCCCGTAAAAGTGGCCTGCGTATTATCTCCGTTAGCTGGGGTTTTCATACTACGGACTTGCTGGCGGGCAGGGATCCTGACTATCTGGTGGATAATCCGACACAGATAGTGGGTTTGATGAAATCCTGGGGGAGTTCCTAAGAGAGGTTTATCCTTTGATATCTTCATCGCGGTGATGTATGTATAGTACATTGCAGAATTGGTATCGGAGTCACAATTTGTATTGACTTTTTCCCTATCCCCAAGCTTTTGGGCTTTATGAACAAGGAGTATGACAAGAATGTGCGGAATAGCAGGAATAGTAAGCGTAAGCAACAAACAGCCAATTGATTACAATATTCTAAAAATCATGACGGGGCAGATAGTTCATCGTGGCCCCGATGATGAAGGTTATCTCTTGTTTGATATCTCCCACAAGCGCGTAATGGCGTATTGTGGAAAAGACAGTAGCGCGGAAGTGAAAGAACACATGAGTGAATGCGCTGGGGAGAGCATTGCACAATTGGGCTTTGGCTTCAGGCGCTTGCCCACACTTGAGTTGCATGAAAGCGGACATCAACCTATGTATGACGAGGAATTGGATCTGGCTATCATCTTTAATGGAGAAATCTACAATCACATGCACTTGAGGGCCGAATTGCAGAGCAAAGGATACAACTTCTTCAGCCATAGCGATACCGAAGTGATAATCAAAGCATATCATGCCTGGGGAGATGAATGCGTGCACAGATTGATCGGAATGTGGGCATTCAGCATCTGGGATCTTCGTTGTCAACGGCTGTTCATGAGCCGCGACCGTTTTGGTATCAAACCGTTCTATTACAGCCGGGTAGGTGATATGCTCTATTGGGGCTCCGAGATGAAGCAACTGCTACAAAGCCCCATCAAACGGGACTTGAACAATGCCATGATCTGGCGCAGCATGAAGGTCAATTCTTTGCTAGTGTATGATGACGAGACCTATTGGCACGATATTCATGTGCTAAAACCCGGGCATAATCTGATTGTAGAGCAGGGAAACATCCTGATCAAAGAGTATTACCATCTGGATATCGCCAAGTTTGAGAGGAGCAGATTGAGATTCGACGAAGCCAAGGAACAGTATCATGATCTTTTTTTGAGTAGCCTGAAACTTCAATTGCGCAGCGATGTTCCGGTGGGAGCTTCTCTATCCGGAGGGATGGATTCCAGCGCTATTGTGTGTTCTGCCTCCCGCATGTTGCCCTACCAATTGCGCACATTTTCTGTATATTACGATGAAGATCCTCTCTTTGATGAACGGTCATATATCGAAATTATCGCTGCCCATACCGGAGTGCAGACCAATTATATATCGCCCCATTCTGATGATGCCATTGCCTGGTGGAACCATGCAATATGGCTGAACGATCTGCCGGTTTCCTCAGGTTTTGTAAGTCAGTATGCTCTGATGCAAAAGACCCATCAGGAAGGCATAAAAGTGCTGCTGTCGGGGCAAGGTTCAGACGAAATATCCGGGGGATACCGTCATGCCTCATACCGCTATTTTGCAGATCAACTGAGACAGTTTAGATTGCATAGCTTTGGCAGGGAAATCGGGCATTTTATCAGCAAAAATCCGATGAAGGCAATGGGAGACTTCGGCAAGATCCTAATGAGTACTTTCATGCCGGAATCCACTCTTTATGACCTGGAATCCCGCTATTATCGGTTTGAACCGTTCCATCGGGACTTTGTGGATGAAGCCAAGTACGAAGCCGGAGGGAAAATGCTGCGACGTATCGGCAATATTCCCGCCTCCCGCCTGGCAAATTTCTTGTACAATATGATGCACACAACTTCCTTGCAAACGTTATTACATTTCGAAGACCGTATGAGTATGGGACACAGTGTGGAAAGCAGAACGCCTTTCCTGGATCACAACCTGGTGGAGTTTGTCTTCAGTTTGCCGGCTTCTTACAAGATTCAACCCCCATATCGAAAGATACTGCATCGCAAGGCGCTAAAGGAGTGCGTCCCCAGAGAAATCTCTTCTCGGAAGGATAAAGGCATCTTTGGGAGCCCATTCTACAACAATTGGTTCAGGGGACCACTGAAAGGCTTTGTGGAAGACATCCTCTACAGTCCGGAGTTTCGGCGTCGCGGCATCTGGAATCTGGCAGATATTCACAATCGCTGGCGCGGGTATCTTCAGGGAAATTCCCGCGATGCGGAAATGCTGTTCAATATAATCTCCCTGGAATTGTGGTTCAGAGTGTTTGGAGAGTAATGATGAAGTGCTACAGGGCGTTAGGTTTGATTCTGCTGAGCTTGCTGTTCAGCTCTTGCCGCTTTGTTTTCAAGACTCCGGAGATTGTAAAGATTCAGGATCTAAGAGTGATGTCCATCTCAGTGGATCACAGTGACTTACGTGTGTCTCTCATCGTAAAGAATCCGAATTCTTATTCAATTCGCATAAAGCGCTTGAAACTGAATCTGTTGGATCAAAACCGGGAACGGGTGGGCATGGCGAGCCTGGGTAAAGAGCTGGACCTACCTGCTAAAAAGAGCATTAATCTGGATTTTGACTTGCGCATTCAGACACGTCCCATGATCGCTATGGTAAGCAGCATCAATCACGATCTGCTCTTCATTGTGTCTGCTCATGGCGAGGGTAGAGCTATGGGGATCTCAAAGGAATTTGACTTTGAGGAATCTTTTAGCCTACCGGTGAAGGAGCACTTGATGAAAGTGATTCCCAGCCTGAAAGCCAGCGGTCAGGATATGTTTAAGCTCACTCGAACTTATGTGGACGATTATGGACTGGGCAAATCCATACTGAAAGCTGATTTTATTCTGCTCAATCCCTATGGCTTCAGCTTCAATCTGAAGGGTTTTCCGGCGGAAATATTCATCGATGGAAAGAAGGTGGGAACCGGAAATCTGAAGAACCAATTGAGCTATGATGAGCATGTTTTTTATAAAGAAGGTAGCATGGTCTTTGAGCTTTCCAGTCTCAAATCTGCATTTGGGGCTTTGAAAGGGGTGTTCAAGGGTGAAGTAAAATATAACGTGAGGGGCAAGATCATCATAGAGGCAATGGGGATGGAGATAAAGGCACCTTATGAATATGCGGGCAGTATCCCGTTGATTGTGTGGGATCTATTGTTGAAATAAGTCCACTGACTCGTCAAGGCATGAATGTCGTTTTGCTATTAGGTTGCCAAACTCAAATTTGGAAGATACTTATGCAGAACGGTTCAAGAGCTTCATTCCTCTTCTGGTTATCTATACTTGAACCTGATATTATCGGGTTATCATCGGGTGAGCACAGGATGATAACAGCTTGATATCTGCTTCAACACTGGATCGAACAAAGGCAAAGAGAAGAAGGATTCAAAAGATCCTTCGGTAGTTGTGGCAATACGGAAATTTGCACACCAAGCTTGACATGAGATTACTCTGAACGTAGAATATTTATTCTGGATATTGAGATTGGAGTTTACTAATCTTTCCCAGTAGTCCAAGTGCTTGAGAGGCAGTAAAATAGCTAAAAATAGTCCTTAACAAAAACACCTCGTATATTATTGTTGCATTAGCTATTACGCAACTAGCAAAAACGAGGTGTTAAGATGAATTAACTGAGAATAGCCCAAATCAGTCAAGTCAAAAATCAAATCTGGTAGAAAGCAACGCCAGTTTCCTATTTAAGCGATTCAAGTTAGTGACTAATCTTTCCTACACCTAAGTGCTTGGAAAATGGAGTGTCGCTAGCGAGAAA
>JALOBM010000075.1 GCA_023228285.1 Candidatus Cloacimonadota bacterium
CTTGTTATCCTAAGGATATTGAAGAATTTTTTGCTAAACTGTATTACAAAATAGAAATCTGATGTACTCGTTTGACTACAAATCATTCCATGGAACCTAATCGCATGGCTCGCAATATGATATTGAGCTTGACAGCCATTTTTGCCTCATCATAATTACAAGTATAAGAAAGTATTGAGTTCAATGAGCCTATCCAGGTTTTGAATTGACCACTATCTGAGCGGCTTTTTGGGCTTCATGCGATCATTAGTTGGTGATGTCCAAGCCGTTCAATAATGAGAAACCCTTATGTAGCTTAGGTTGAAGGCTTGTTACTCCAACCACTGAAGTTAGGTTATAAACCATACCAGGATCACATCTATTAAGGAGGATTTATGCGACGCTTGATAAGCTTAATGTTTTGGTATCTTGCGCTTGTGATGCTATTGATACCAATATCCCTTGATGCGCAAAACAGCCACGATTGGAATTGGGTGAACCAAATTTCCGGAGTATCTCAGCAACGAGCACAAGCCACCGTTTGTGATATGGACGACAACGTTTATATCTGCGGGTTCTACCAGCTTGCAACCACTTTTGGCACAATCACTTTAGATGGTTATGGCGATACGGATATATATGTAGCCAAGCTTGATCCTGACGGAAATTGGCTGTGGGCTACAAGAGCCGGAGGTGGCGGTCCCGATGAGGCTTTGGATATCGATGTGGATGATGAAGGAAATGTGTATGTGACGGGTGGATTTGAAAGCAGTGCCATATTTGGCGATATTGTATTGGAAAGCCAGGGAAATAAAGATATCTTTGCCGCAAAGCTCGATAGCGATGGCAACTGGCTGTGGGCTACGGGAGCCGGATGTTTCGACGGCGATCAAGCCTATTCAATTGCTGTAGATACTGATGGGAGCAGTTGCATTACAGGTTTCGTTGGCGGTACGGTAAGTTTTGGAGCTATCGAGATTGTACCCTATGGATATTTTGATTGCTTTTTAGCAAAACTAAGCGCAGATGGAAACTGGGAGTGGGCAAATCGAGCCGGGGGCACAAATCATGACGAGGGAAAAGCTGTGACAATCGATGATTCAGGCTACATCTACCTGACTGGACGTTATCGCGGAATAGCAAGTTTTGGGGAACTCTCCCTAAACAGCCATGGAGCCAATGACGGATTTATAGCCAAACTGGATGTTGACGGTAACTGGCTCTGGGCAAGAACCTTTGGCGGTTATGCCTATTATGACGATGTTTGGGATATCAGCTTGGACTTAATCGGCAATTGTTTCATCACCGGAGATTTTTATACTGATGGTACTTTTGGAGACTTTGTATTGCAAGGCAACGGTTCTCAAGACCTATTTGTAGCTGCCATAGACTCCTCTGGTACCTGGCTATGGGCAAACAGCGCTGGAGCAGGAGGATCAGATTCGGGAGTGTGCCTTGTCGTGGATAACAACCAAAACACTTTTGTGAGCGGAAACTTCCAACAAACCTTGAGTTTTGGCGTTACTCAGATCACCGCAGTAGGAAACTGGGATATCTTTTACGCTAGTTTGGATTCTAACGGAAACTGGACTTGGGCTACAAGCATCGGTAACACCGGTAATGACTGGACTGGAGGAATAGCTTTCGACAGTAACTACGATGTCTGTGCCCACGGTACTTTCTACAATTCAGTGCCCTTTGGGGATATTATACTAACCAGCATTGGCGGTACCGACGCCTACATCGCTCTGCTCGATCCTGATGGAAGCCCTGTCATCGATCCGCATGTCCCTTCAGTATCGGACTTTGCAATCCTATATAACCCCATGCCAAATCCCGCTTTCAAAGGCTCACAAATCTCTGTGGACACAAGTGTATCACAAGCCACAAACGCTGTATTGGAGATGTATAACATACGGGGACAGCTTTTGCAGACGCATCCGGTAAACGCTGTCAGGCAAACCTTCATCTTCGATAGTGAACCCCTTGCCTCGGGAGTATATCTGTTTCGCTTGAAATGCAAGGATGGTAGCAGTATAAAGAAGATAAGCGTGATAAAGTAACGGAATTTTCCTCACTTATCCCTTCGGCTCACTCTGAAGATAATGCCGTACCGAAGCAGATGTCATCGAGTGATCATCCCGTGAGCACTAGATGATAACGGCTTGATATCTGGATCAGTACTATGTGATGTATAGAGGAGGAGGAGAAGAACGCTGATGCGAGCATCAGCTTGTCGTATAAGATGTGGGAACGTGGAAAAAGCAAAAGTCTTGACAGATAGTTCTAAGATAAATGCTTAGTAAACATGATGATGAATTATAAATCCCGATATGCAGCTATCGCCTTGTTTTCCGGAGGATTGGATAGCTTACTGGCAGTGAAATGGATGCAGAAATCCGGCTATAAAGTATTCCCGGTTTACTTCCTCACGCCTTACATGCCCATCGACCGTGCCCTGGAATCTGCCGCTGCGAATGGTATTGATCTCATTGTTAGGGATATCAGCAGAGAACACCTACAGATGATGCAAGATCCTGATGTAGTGTTTGGCAAACACATGAATCCCTGCATTGACTGCCATGCTTTGATGTTCAGGATTGCCGGGGACATGTTGGATGAATTGGATGCGCAATATCTGATTTCCGGGGAAGTATTGGGGCAGCGTCCGATGAGCCAGCGCAAAGACGCCATGAATCGCGTGGCGAATCTTAGCGGATATCGGGATATTGTGGTGCGTCCTCTATCCCAAAAAAATCTGCGAGACACAAAGCCTATCACCGAAAACTGGGTGGATAAGAATGATATGCTGGATATATCCGGCAGAGGAAGATATCGCCAGTTGGAACTGGCAGAAGAGCTTGGCATAAAAAGTTTCCCTGCTCCCGCTGGAGGTTGCCTGTTGACGGATAGGAATTACTCTCTGCGCTTGAAAGACCTGCTGCAATACAGTCAGACAGATCCCAAAGACCTAGAATACTTGAAGTATGGACGCCATTTTCGGCTTAGTCCCGGATGCAAACTGATCATTGGCAGGGACGAAGCGGAGAACCTGAAGATTGAAGAGCTGATACCCGATACCACTCTGAAAGCGCTAGATATCACCGGACCTTTGGGAGTTATTTCCGGCAGATGTGATGATCCAGACCTTTTAAACCTGGCTTTGAGCATATTCTGGTATTATCATCCCAAAGCGCCCAATGAGGGAAATGCGATAATCAATTCTGCCCTTGGCAGTTCCACATACATGTGCCGAAAGGCTGACCTGTACACAGTTCGTAAACACAGATTGTCTTATGACTAGACAAAGGATGTATAATGCTGAAAATCGAAGCTTATGAGTTACTACCATCTTTCCAAACCAATACCTGGCTGCTGTGGGATGATGAATCCAAAGACGCCATCCTGGTAGACCCCTCTGCCCCGTCACCAATGCTGATTGATGATATTAAGAGCCTTGGGGTGAAGGTTCATGTTATTATACTCACGCACGGACATGGAGATCACATTGGCGGGATTCCGTATTTCAAAAGCAATTTGCACTGTCCTGTAGCCATTCATGAAGCTGATGCACCTATGCTGATCGACAACAAAAAGAACTTTAGTGAGTTTATGGGAACTCCCCTGGAACCCGCTCCAGCGGACATTATGCTGCACGATTCCGATATTGTGGAAATGGGAGCTACAAAAATTAGCGTGATACATACCCCTGGCCACACACCGGGATGTATATGCCTGTTGGCGGGTAAATTCCTGATCTCCGGTGATACACTGTTTGAACAGAGCATCGGCCGTACAGATTTCCCAGGCGGAAGTCATGAACAGATAATCCATTCCATCAAGCATAAGCTGTTTGTACTCTCTGAAGATACTGTGGTTTTCCCGGGACACGGCCCCCGTACCTCCATTGGTCTGGAACGGCAGAATAATCCCTTCGTAAGGTAGTAAATAATGCAAAATATGGTACTGATCCTGGATTTCGGTTCTCAATACACTCAGTTAATAGCGCGCAAAATCCGTGAAGCTGGTGTGTATTCTGAGATTCATCCTTTCAACATTTCTATCGATAAAATTCGAGGACTAATGCCCAAAGCTCTGATCCTCTCCGGTAGTCCCTATTCCATCACAACTGCCAATGCACCAATGCCCAGTCCCGATATTTGGGGCTTGGACATACCCATTTTGGGGATCTGTTTTGGCATGCAACTGATAGGAGAGCATTTTGGCGCAAAAGTAGCCTCAGCCAGCAAGCGCGAATATGGTAAAGCGCAGCTCCGCATTCTTGCTCAAGACAGCTTGTTCCACCGGGTTGAACACGATGCTCAGGTGTGGATGAGTCATGCAGACAAAATCGACAGCATTTCGGAATGCTTTCAGGTGTTAGCAGCCACAGCAAATTCGGACAATGCTGCAATTAAGCATAAAGACCTGCCCATTTATGCTTTGCAGTTTCATCCTGAAGTTCATCACAGCTTGTGTGGCAAACAAATCCTGCACAACTTTCTCTTTGAAATATCCGGCCTGCAAGCGTCCTGGAATGCCGGTTCCTTCGTAAATGATGCCATCAGTAAGATTCGAGCAATGGTAAATGAAGACAGAGTGATCCTGGGGCTTAGTGGAGGCGTGGATTCATCGGTGGCGGCAGCGCTGTTGCATCAAGCTATCGGTGACAGATTGATCCCTATCTTTGTGGATACTGGTCTGATGCGCTATCGTGAGAAAGATAGGGTAAAAGAGATGTTTCGGGCTTATCCTACTCTCAAAATCAACTTCATAGATGCTTCAAAGCTGTTCCTGAGTAAACTGGAAGGCATCTCCGATCCAGAACAGAAACGAAAGATAATCGGTGCCACTTTTATAGAAGTCTTTGAAGCTGAGGCAGCCAAATTCCCTGATGCCAAATGGCTGGCCCAGGGAACTCTGTATCCGGATGTAATCGAGAGCGTGTCTTTTAAGGGGCCGTCTGTTACCATCAAGAGTCATCATAATGTGGGCGGCTTGCCGGAGAAGATGAAACTGAAGCTGGTGGAACCTTTGCGGGAACTCTTTAAGGATGAGGTTCGGGAAGCAGGCAGAAAGCTGAATCTTCCTGAAGAATTGGTGGAGAGACATCCTTTTCCGGGTCCCGGATTGGCAGTTCGTATATTGGGTGACATCACTGCAGAGAAAGTGACGCTGCTGCAACTAGCAGACGACATATTCATCGAAGAGCTACATAAATGGAAGCTGTACAACGATACCTGGCAGGCATTCGCAGTACTGCTGCCTATTCACAGCGTAGGGGTAATGGGCGATGAACGCACCTATGAACAGGTATGCGCATTGCGTGCTGTGAATAGCGTTGATGGCATGACCGCTGAAGTAACGAACTTTCCCTTTGCTTTTCTGATGCATGTTTCAAATCGTATTTGTAACGAAGTGAAAGGCATCTCACGGGTGGTTTACGATATCAGCTCCAAACCGCCGGCAACCATCGAATGGGAGTAAGGGGTACAAACAGGATTCGATAGCATCCATCTAGCTGGAGCCAAAGGAATGTGCGTAGATGCTATCCCGCAATAAAACCGGCTCCCAGAACCAGTTCATCGCGATAAAAGGCGACCACCTGACCAGGCGTGATGGCAGATACAGGACAAATGAATTGTACCAGATAACGGCCATCATCACAGCGTGATAACACACATTCCTGAGCTTTATGGGCCAGGCGTATCCGTGCTGTACAATGCAATGTATCCTTAGGTTCAGCGATAGACAGCCAATTGATTTCAGTGGCATACAGAGTATCGCTGTAGGTATCTTCCTCTTCCCCGATGATCACACGGTTGTTTTCGTAGTCTATGCCAATCACATATTGGGGACGGGCAAAACCAGCCAAGCCCAACCCTTTGCGTTGCCCAATGGTGTAATGGATCAAACCCGAGTGACGCCCCAGTATCTTTCCCTGTTTGTCTACAAAATCACCCGGATTGAAGCCTCCTGTGGCAAAAAGCGGACTGTTATCGACGCTCTCCAGGAAATCCTGGCTTTCTTTCTTTTTGATCAGGTAATCATAACCGCGAGAAGTAGCAAACGCTTTGATTTCTTCCTTCAGATATTCACCCAAAGGAAACATCAGGATGGCAAGCTGCTGTTGAGAGAGCATACTGAGGAAATAGGATTGATCCTTTCGCTTGTCTTTGGCTTCCAGAAGCTGATATCTGTCTGTTTTATCATCGAAACGGATACGGGCGTAATGTCCGGTGGCAAAGCAGTCAAACTCCACTCCCAGATCTTTGGTTTTGCGAATTAGCTCGTCAAACTTGATCCGGCGATTGCATATTATGCATGGATTTGGTGTAAGACCCTTCAGGTAACTATCAACGTAGTAATCCAGCACACAATCCTTGAATTCACGTTCCAGATTGATGATGTGGTGCTCGATGCCCAGCTTTTGCGCAGAACGTCGGGCTGCTTCCAATACTTCCGGTTCTGATGGCCCAAAACAGCCTCGCTTGTCAGCTTGAACAATCCCACTTGCCGGACTCCATTTTGCCATGGTGACCCCGATTACTTCGTGGCCTTGTTCTTTCAACATCAGGGCACACATACTGCTGTCTATACCGCCGCTCATGCCCAGGGCAATCTTCATGAATGAACCTCAAAAAAGCTTTCCAAACGCAGTATCGTTCGCGAATCCAATGGCTCCGGCAGCTCACCCTCCAGATTCAGGAAGGGAAGATCTATATGCTTCTTAAGTAGTAAATTATCTATCTGCAGATGACAAAAAGCCTGAGTATAGCCAATGATGGCATCAAGACCTCGTAATGAGATTTGCTCCCTGATGTCCTTCAGTCTGTCCAAAACACTGTAAGGATAAGTGTAAACCAAGTACTGGTCAACGATATCAGGGCAGATGTATGGCATGGAAAACTGGCGCTGTACCTCGTTGAAGATCACATCACCACCAAGTTCGGATATGCAATCGTACAGATTCCGAAAGATTGGCGGTACTCCTATGTAACCGAGGCGAAGACGTGTGGGAAAGGGATCACTATGCTCTGCATTGTACAGGAAATTGTCCAGTTCAGTCTCAAAAGCTTGCGGATCACCTTGAAAATCTGAAGAATTGACCAACCAAAGATGGTTATCCCTGCCACAAACCTGGCGGTCAAGATATGTTAAGGTATCCAATCTAAGGAGCTTTTTGCGGATGGAATCCAACCATGCTTTTACTTCCATGCTTTGTTTACGGGTAACACCATAATGAGCTTCCATACGGGCTATTTCCCGATCCAACGCGGCATATTCACGCTCTGGAGGGAATGAAAAGCGCCATACGGGTATAGTCTCTTCTGCAATCATCTCCAACAATGAATTGGAATTGGAGCAATCTCCCTGTACTATGCCTATCACTTCATCCAGATCTGAGCACAGAGCGGCCGAAAAATTGCCCTTTATCCACGAACACAGGCTACGGGGAAAGCCTTTCAATTCTGCATTGTGAATGTGCTTTGCGGAATCCTGGCATAAAAAGATATTGTTCAAATCCACCGGAACATGCCCTGCCGCATACAGCACCTCCACCGGCAGAGAAGTGGTAAATCCTATGCGCTTAGTCTTCACAGGCAAGCTCCAGATACTTGTCTTCCAATTCGGCTATTTCTCTGCTCATGCTCTCGAAATTGCGTTCCAGCTCCTTATCTTCGTCCATAAGTTCTTTTACTCTTTGAGCATCACTGTACGTAGCAGAATCAGCAAGTAAACCATGAATATGTTCTCTACGCAGTGTCGCATTTTTCTGAGTCATTTGAATGGTCTCAATCTCTTTATGTAGTTGTTCTAAATGCCAGGGATTTATCTTCTTCTTGCGCTCTCGGGGGGCTGGAGCCTCTTTTATGATTTCCGGCTCGCTAAAAGCCAGTTCAATAGCGGCTTCCGCCGGTCCTTCCACCTCTTGAATTGTGTTGAACACACTACCCGTTTCCTGCAGCTTGCGAAACACCCAGAACTTATTTGCCAGTGAGCTAATGAAATGCCTGTCGTGAGATACAAAGATGATACTTCCGTCGAATTCATTTAAGGCCTCCAGCAACGCATCGCGCATGGGGATATCCAGGTGATTGGTAGGTTCATCCAGTATCAGCAGATTTGGCTTTTGATGAATCAATACACTCAGATAGAGCCTGGATTTCTCACCACCGGACAGCACACTCACATATTTATCCACATCTTCTCCGGTAAAAGAGAATCTGGCCAGCCAACTGAGGACGTATCCTTTGGGAGCGTCCGGTACTAGTGACCACAGTGTATCCATCACCGTCTTATCTTCGTCCAAAGCATTCTGGTGTTGATCGTAATAGGCAGTTTTCAGACTGGCTCCTATCTTGAGCTTACCGTCCAACAACCCATGCTGGCCCAGAAGGATCTTTAGCAAGGTGGATTTCCCACAACCATTGGGGCCTATCAACGCAATCCGGTCTTGCCAATGAGCTTCGATATTTATACTCTTGGCAAGGATTAAACCGGAGTGAATCCCAATTTTGGCATCTTTTAATGTGAATACATCGTTACCGCTACGGTCTGCAGATGCCATGCGCAGATGAACTTTTCTGGCCTTCTGAGGTGTGTCCACGGTATCCAGCTTCTCCAACATCTTCAATCTGCTCTTGGCTTGGGATGTCTTTTGGCTTCCCATATTGCGACGAATAAAATCCTTCGTCTCTGCGATGAACTTTTTCTGGCGCTCAAACTGACGTTCACGGCTTTTCCTGGCTATTTGATCCGCTTCATACCAACTGCTGTAGTTGCCCTTGGTGATACTGAGTCCTGAATGACTCAGGCTGTATATAGTGCGGCAGACGTTGTCCAAAAACACACGATCGTGAGATACCACCATGTAGGGGCGTTCATGAGAACTAAGGTAGTTTTCCAGCCAGCGCGTCATAGCAATGTCAAGATGGTTTGTCGGTTCATCCATGATCAATAGATCAAATTCTGCAAGTAGCAAGTATGCAAGACAGATGCGGGTTTGCTCTCCCCCACTGAATTCCGCTATTTTCTTTGCCCGATCCTGAACCCCAAAACCAAGAGAATCCAGCACATACTTGATCTCATTCTCGTGTTCAAAGGCTCCACAAACATGCATCTTTTCCACTACGGCATCCAATTCAGCATGCACGGCTCTATCTTCTTTCACAGAAAGTTGTTCGGATAAAGCTGTCATGCGATTATTCAAGTCCCGAATATCGCTGCGCGCAGATTCTATGTACTCCTGCAAGCTGATATGGGGATTCAAAACCGCGTTTTGTGCCAGATAAGCAACCCGGCAATTGCGGGCTTTGATTACCTGACCTTCGGATAGGCGTAGTTCACCCAGCATCAGTTTGATAAGCGTGCTTTTTCCGGAGCCGTTGGGACCTATCAAACCAATTCGGCTGTTGTGTTCGATTGTGCAATTAATCCCTTTCAGGACATAAGTTCCGGCAAACTCGATCCCCAGATTAATGCATTGAATCAGGCTCATGTATGTATCTCTCTTCTTTCTTCATCGTTCATCTGTGCAATGTCCTGATGAGCCGTATGTTGTCAAATACATTTTATATAACATGGTTGTACAATAGCAAATGAAGTCTCTGGGCAAAATCGAGTAGGGTGATGCTGGATGATCAAATCCAGCATCATCCCTCTCACAGAACCGTGTGTACGGG
>JALOBM010000017.1 GCA_023228285.1 Candidatus Cloacimonadota bacterium
GCTCACTCGATGATAACTCGATGATATCAGGTTCGGCACTCTATAAAACCCAAAGAATGCACGGAGTAACAAGAAACCTATGCAAAGCTGGATATCCATTCATAATAACGATAAGTTTATCCGTAATTTAACACTGTGAATGCTGCTTATTCTGCTCATTATTCCAGTGATCTACTCCATTGTGGATTCGTTTTTTGGAAAACTGGGCTTGACCAGATTCAGGGAGCACAAAAAGTTTACCGAAGTAATGGAATGCAAAACGGAAGATAAAGGAGAACAAATGCTGACTTATATGAACTGGGTGAACAGCTGGCCTATCATCAGCGCAATGATACAGTTTGCCATATTGGGAACCTTGGGCGAGATCGTGTCCAAGTGGATTATCCAAAAGAACTTCAAGTACCCATTCGGATTATGGCTTACTCTGAGGAAGATGCTGGTCTGGGCTCTGCTCGCTGTCGGTATTAAATATGCTTTCAAAGGCTTTGGTGGATTCCTGCAGACTCTTATTGATTCCAGTATGTGGCCCCGCTTTGCAGAAGGTAGTTTTGGCCAGGCTTTCTCGCTGTCGGTACTGATGAACCTGCAGTTTGGTCCCACAATGGTTATTATGCATAGAGTGTTGGACAACATCCCTGAAAAAGTAAAGAACTGGAATAATATGGATAAGAGCATGTATAGTCTGCTCTGGTTCTGGATCCCGGCGCACACTGTCACTTTCATGATGCCGGATATGCTCCGGATGGGTTTGGCAGCTGTGTGGTCAGTGGCTTTGGGACTTATTCTTGGATTCTACAACCGAAAATAGTAGCACAATACATCAAAACCGGCTACCCAGCCCAATGCTTTGGCCTGTAGTCTTTTGGGTAGCTGGCATCATCGTGGGGCATCATCTGCAAGTTCCAATTGTGGGTGTTGTGCTATCTGCGATGGGACTCGCTTTTGCAGCATTGGCATTGAAGAGTCTGCGCTCTGTGGTGATATTAATGCTCTTCTTTAGCTTCGGGATTCTACGCTATGAGGGAAGCAAAAAAGAAGACTCTGGACTCATCGACATCTTGAATACAAAGACCGAACTGCAGCAGAGGATGCAATACCGGGTCGACACCAAACTGGGTGATAATGTGTTTCAGGCGTCTTTGATGAAGATCGCGGACTTCGAGGTCTCTGAAAAAGTGCTCTTGTATCACTCCAATGAGCTGGATGTAGGACACAGCTACTCCTCACTATCAATGCTGGAACCAAGCCTCAGTGATCCCTTGTTGGACATCTATCCGCAACGCTTCAAAGCAGTGTTACGCCCTGTCCTGCCACCAGAGGATCTCAGTGTGAAGTTCAAACCCAATCTGGTTTCAAGGGTGCGAACGCAATTGCAAGAGCGGATGGATAGGTATTTTGGCGCATATTCACCTTTGGCGAAAGCTTTAGTGCTGAGTGATACCAATTTCAAGCGAGAGCATCGGCTGGAACTGAGCCGGGCAGGCATCACACATCTGATAGTGGTGAGCGGTCTTCATGTAATGATGCTGAGTATGATCTTTATGACTATTCTGCGGCTTTTCTTCCCTTTACGTCCAGCGGAGGGTTTGTTCATGATTTTTCTGCTCTTTTTTGCAGCATTGAACAACTGGGCTCCGCCCATACTCCGCGCCATGCTGATGATAGATTTGCTGATCCTATCC
Organism: Candidatus Cloacimonadota bacterium; assembly: GCA_023228285.1. GTDB lineage: Bacteria > Cloacimonadota > Cloacimonadia > Cloacimonadales > Cloacimonadaceae > UBA5456. The sequence continues at coordinate 1,683 of JALOBM010000017.1, forward strand.
CGCTGGCTTTCCCGTCACCTGGGAGCGGCGCAGAATCTCTCAGTCTCTTTGTTTGTCATCACACTCATCAATCCTGCCGAATTGTTTCAACTGGGCTTGCAACTCTCTTTCCTCAGCGTTGCTTTGATCGTCTTTGCCTTACCGCAGATTAGGCACAATGGGCGATCGGTGCTGCGCAGAACTGCAGTAACCCTGTCTAACTACATGCTAGTTAGTTTCGTAGTGGGCTTGGGAATTGCGCCTTTGACCCTGTATTATTTCGGGACAGCCTCACTGAACGGTATTTTGGCCAATCTTCTGGGGATTCCTTTGATGACTCTGCTGCTGGCATTATCCATCATCGTTCTGCTGTTTCCCTTTGGTGTTTTCATCTGTGTTTTCAAGGTTATAGCCGACATCTGGCAATACTGGACTGATATCTGCGCACAACTCCCCTTCTTTATCGAAGGATACTGGGTGTCTCTGGCTCAAGCGTTGGCAGCAGGATTATTTGTCTTTCTGCTAATCTTGCTGATAAAGGGACGTTTCCGGTTGCTTCTTAAAGTGTCGCTTCCGCTGGTATTGTTGGTGTTGGTTCTGTTGTTACTACCTGCATACCACAAGGATGAGGTAATCTTTTTCAATGCGGGAGTAGCAGATTGCAGCTTGATCTTCGACGACTTGGGGCATTCATTGATGATAGATACCGGGGGCGTTCCCGGTTCCCGGGCGGAAACCGACATGAGTGAGGATAGTAAGGGTGAATCCTGGATGCAAAAGAAGCTATTGATATGGCTGGCTCGAAACCGGATCCGCACTTTGGACTATCTGCTCGTCACTCATTTACACACAGATCATGCTGGAGGTTTAAGCGCCATATTAAGTAACCTGAATGTGAAGAACCTGATAATCTCTAAACAAGATCTGGACAGTGATGTATGGCAGAGCTTAGCCCCGCATCTGAGTCTGGAAGATACCAATATTGTATGCATCACTGATACTATGAGCATCACTATGGGTAATGGCCGTCTGAAGATTCTCCATCCCGATTCCCAGTTTACCGATGCCGAGATGAACAATCAATCCGTAGTCTGTCGATACGATACCGATGCGCTTAGTTTTCTCTTTACCGGAGATATCGAAAAGGAAGCAGAAGATTGGTTGCTTCAGCATTATCCTGCTGAACTCAAAGCCGACATTCTGAAGGTGGCTCATCATGGCTCTCGGGGTTCTTCTTCGACTGCCTTTCTGGATACAGTCAAGCCGATTGAGGCTGTATTTCCCAGCTCTAAACGCAATGTCTATGGTTTTCCTCATCCAGATGTTGTCCATCGCATGAATAATGCTGGCACTATGCTGCGCTACACCTACAACGGCTCTATTCGGTACCGCACCAGATAAGCTCGCCATATCAAAAAGCCCCACCATAGTAAGTGGGGCTTCCAATGTACCTGCAAAAGGCAGGATTATTTCATCAGGGTTATTTTCCTCATAGTATCGAATCCCGGAGCTCTCATCTTCAACAGATAAGAACCGGTGGCTACTGATCTGCCGCTTGCGTCTTTACCGTCCCACACTGCTTTGTAGGAAGCGGAAGCTTTGGTTTCAGAGACCAGCGTGCGTATTTTCTGACCCTTTGTGTTGTAAATCTCCAGGCTCACCGGACCGGCCTCGGCGATTTCGTACGCTATCGTAATGGAAGGATTGAAGGGATTGGGGTAAGCATTTTTCAATGTAGTAACCAAAATCACTTCCGGAGTGGGTTCTTCAGAGATGGCTATTGCTACTTTTATGGAATTGGTGTAGGTGGAAACGCCATCTATATCCTGTATTTGCAGCCAATAGTAATACTCACCAGGCTGAGGAATGCTGATATCTGTATACACGTAGCTAGTTGTAGTTGAAGTATTGGTGGCATCGATGAGAGGGCTCACCATTTCAGCTTGATCCAGATTGTTCTCCAGGCTGCGCAATACGTAGAAACCCTGTACGCCGGTTTCACTTTGAGTAGTCCAATTGATTCTGACCTTGGAGTCGCTAACTACCGTGGCACTGAAACTGGAAAGAACCACAGGCAGAGTTTGCCCGGAAATGTCATTTGTGATCATCTCCAAGCTGTATCCTGCTTTACCATTGTTCTTCATGGCGTCTATTGTGATGGTGAAGGTTTTGGCACTTGTGTTGATTCCGCCAGCGCCGAGAGATATCAAGGATCCGCCGTTGATTCTGTATCCAATGTCGGTGGGATCGTATCCTAATCCAGCGTAGGACATAGTAAACGTACCCACGCCTATACTTTGGTTATCAAACTCCAGCAGATAACGCAGACCTTCGGGAGCGGTACCGATACTTACGGTTACGTTCACCACATCGTTTGTGCCGGATGTGAAGCTTGCCGGATCGATGGTTAAAGCTGGATTAACAGCACCTAATGCGCCTAGTGTAACGGCTACGGGATCGCTGGTATTGATCTCTATGCTACCGGTTCCTGATCCCGTCTGCTCGGTGGATACTTGCTGAGTAGCAGAATATTCACCGTATTCGTTATCGGCGTCTTTGCTCCTCATGCGGACATAATAGGCGGTATCTTCGGTCAGGCCGGTTATCAAGTGTGATGTCACAGATGCATCGATAGCCTTGTTCTCATAACCAGTTACGAAGCTAGAGAAGGTGTCGCTTGTGGACATATCCAGGCTGTAGCCTGTAGCTCCGTCCACAGCGTTCCAAATGAGCCGTATAGTGGTGACGGTAGTGGTAGCGGCCAACATTACAGGAGCAGCAATGGGCTCTTCATCGAGAGTGACTGTCACTACATAAGTACTGCTGGAACCATCACTGGCGCTAAGTACATAGCTGAGCGGAGTGCTGAAGTTGTTGACGGTAACTCCGCTAGATTGTGTGTTTGAGCCAATTTTCACTGTGATACTTGTGGGAACCGCGAAGGTGGCTACCAGATTTGTGAGATTGGTGTCATAAGGCACCAGCAGGTCAATGGTCCGGACATCGTGATCGATCACACCAGTTACGCTTAAGGCAGTAAAGGCAAAAGAGCTAAAGCCCATGGGAGTAGCGCCCACGTTGATGCTTTGAGGATCTTCTATAACGGTATTATCGTAATCTGCTACAACATAGTAGGAATATGAACTTCCATTTAGAGCTGCAGTATCGGTGTATGAATATGCACCCTTACCTGCACTGTAGTCCACTTGGGTAAGCAAGCTACTGTTGCGGTATATGATAAATGCATCCAGCCTTGAAGTGGGCTGCAAGCCGTTTGGCGCATCCCAGGTAAGTGTTACCCGGTTGTTTCCCACAGATTCACAGGCAAAATTCTTGATGGGATTGTTCGTAAAGTCTATCATGAAACCGGTTGGAGTAGTAAGTGCGTTGGTCTGTCCCTCCATCTGATCTGCGGGGATGGTTACACGCAGAGTCCCAGTGTTCAGTATGGAAGCATTGTGCTCATGATACACGGCATTACCGCTTATGCCAAACCGAATCTGAGTAGTTGAGACACGGGTGATGCTTCCTACCGCCAGTCCTGTGGGAAGGTTGCTAACCGTTATTCCGCTAACACTGGATTTGAACTGACCATTACTGATATTTACTATTATCTCTCCAGCAAGGCTGCCGTCGTTGTTGCCGTTTTCATTCAGCAGATTCGTAGATGCGTCTATGGATATGGTGGAACCTTGCATGATCTGATTTGTAGCTGGGCTAAATGCAGGCTCGCCTTGCAATACTCCGGTGAGTGCAAAAGGGATCACTCTCAACTTCAGGAATCTGCCCAAATCGTCATCAGTAATGGTGTAAGACAAACTGTTGGCACCAACAATGGCTACATAATATCCACTGGGATTAGCTTCAGTGGAACGCATCCATTGGATGGTCGTGCTTCCCGTATCCTCTAAGTCATTATCAGCATCATAATAGCCATAGTTTCCAGTCAATGTCTGTCCCACCCTGGGGACATCAGGTGGATTCACAAGAGATACTGTTGCTGTGGGTGCAGTGTTTGTATCCAGTGTGATATAGCCATAATCTCCTGTTGAATACACTATGGAACTTAGGACGGTATTGAACATCCCATCATCACCATAGATCTGAGTGCGAACCTTGAAACTGTTCATCCCAGTAGGCGGCTCAGGTAGCACGAAAGTCAATGATCTGGTAATGTGTACGCCATTGACTACCGTTTGATCGACGAAAGTGTTGGTTGTAACATCTGTAGTAGTCGACGATCCGGTGCCATTTTGTCCTGAATACCAGTAGATACGAATCTTATTCAGATTTGTTGATCCCAACGAAGCACCCTGGATCAATCCTTCGATTTCATCAAACTCACTGAGTGTGAAGTTGTAAGTAACGGTTATAGTATCCCCTGGTCTGGCTAATTGAGGGCTACTGTCATCTGTAGATAAACTTGCTGTTATCAAGCTGATACCGGCTCCAAAAGCCATTACAGTGAACAGCCCAAAGACAAGCAAAGTTAATAATCTCTTGCACATAATATTCCTCCAAGAATGTAATTTTGCATTTATACTCTACTCGTTTCAACCTGGTCTTAAGCGCAATCCGAAAACCACTCTATCTATAATAATATCTATAATAGCCAGAATGCCTTATTTGTCAAGCAAAAAAGGCAGATTACGAATGTGGATAAATAGGTGTTGATATCTTTCAACATCACTAATGAATATTCCTGCGATCCTCCAGAAATAAGGTTACAATAAGCTTTCCATACCATCATGTTTATATTACTATAATAGATATGGGCTTATGTGATTTACATCGTCCAAAATGCATTTGTCGTGCCTGCTGATATCGATATTTGTTAATTTTCTTCTATTCCTGGTGTTGAAAAGATTCTACATTATTCCGATGTCTCACCCAGCAGTTAACAAGGGCATTATCCCACAAGCAGTGAGACCGATAGCTGACGTTTCGTCAATCACCCAATATACTTTGCAATACCTATCCATTCCCTGCCATCATAGTACTCTTCACACAAAAAAGTCCCGCTTGTGGGCGGGACTAATGTGGATCGGCGGTCTGTTCTATTTCATCAAGCTAATTTTTTTACTAAGTGTATTGTGTTTACTGCTTACTCTCAGCAGATAAACTCCAGTTCCCACGCTGCTGCCCCGCGCATTTATGCCATTCCACACGAAGCTGTGTTCACCGGCGCCAAGATATCCAGTATGCAGATCATATACTTTTTGTCCTTTCATATTGTAGATGGCGGCATCCACGTTTTGTGCTTCCGGATTATTCAAATAGATGGTTGTAGTTGGGTTAAAGGGATTTGGGTAACTCTTCAGCACAATATTGAGTGGGCTGACGTCGTCTTCGTTTGCCGTAATCGGAGAAAGAATGACGAAACCATTTCTGATGTTTGTGATCTGTGTTTCGTTCATGTAGAAATTGCTGAAGGTAACGGGTACCATCTCTATTTGGCTAGTATTTCCGATGCCCCTGAAGCTCAGTTTCATCAGAGGTAGAATGTCACCTCCGATTGACTGTTCTGAATCGCAGCTAATGTGTAATACACCTGGTTCCAGAGTGTTTATGGTCACGTTATCGATCCCTTCCAGCAAGGTATCTTCACTGATGACATCAGCCAGTTCGACTTTTGTGCCGTCGAAATTGATCTGGTATTCAATGTGAGTTACATCCCAGGAAGGTGGTAGGTAGCTGCTTTCCATAAGCATTGTTCCCAGCTGATTGTAGCCCAGATGTACTACATTGTTCACAGATATAGAAGTCTCTGCCAAAGTAGCGACGGGGGCTACAATGTCAATCAGGAGCGGATCCACATTTTGCAGATACTGCCCATTGTATGCCATATCTACCTGCCCAAAATAGTAATTACCCGGATTCAAAGCTCTGAAGCGGAATTTGAAGAGATCTCCAGCTCCGGAGAGTGCCGTGCTTCCCGACCACGTGATGTGCAGGTAACCGGTTTCTTCGTCATTTATTACTTGCATGTTTCCGCCTTCAGTCATAGTATCACTGAGATCATATTCGAGATACTGCATGGAGTTAGAATCGTAAAACAGGCTTAGCGATACACTGTTTACACCCCAACTTGCCAGCACCGGATAGGTGGCTAGTCTCAAGGTCAAAGGATCTCCCGCCATGGGGATATTTGCTTTCAGTTGAATCCTGGGATCCGTAATGCTATAGTTTTCCGGGATGGTATTGATGATTGTGGCTTGATACAGGTTAAAATCGTAGCTGCCGGGACTGATGTCGTCCAGATAGAAGTATCCATTGTAAGATCCGCCCCAACCGAAGTTGAAATGGATGTAATCCGTGCCTTGATAGCCGTCGCAATTCCAGGCATGACCGGATGAGTTATTGGATCCGCTGTAATACAAAGGCGAGCCGTTGTCCAACTGCTCCCGCAACATGCTGAGCCAATTGCTTGTGCTGTAGTACTGTTTCTGTTCATAAGCTGCATTTGGATAACGGAAATATTCCTGAAACGCGTTTTGTGCTTTCATTCCATTTGAGCCTGATCCATCCGGAGCAAAGCCCATTTCCACTCCCACTGCAGTGTGGTAGATCAAGGTGGCTATTGGGATGTTTGAGCTGCTGATCGCATTGGGCATCTCATCCCAAAGGTAAGTGGTGTTGCCATAGTTTACACTTTGATATCCGTAGCCGTAGGCATAATAGCTGGAATTACCCTCTCCTGTGATAGGTTTGTTCCAGTATTTCATCACCTGAGCCATAGCTGTCGCAACGCAACCGGCGTAAACCCTACCCCCGGGACCTGCGGCGTCTGCAGGGCACAATTCATTGTAAGGCCAATCCTGATTCCAATTTGTCTGAATCAGGGGATTTACATCCCTGGTGCGGGGTAAGTTGCCAAAATCGTTTTCACCATATTCTCGCCAAAGACCGGAATTAGCTTCATTTTCTACTAAATTATCCCTTATATATCTGGTGTTTTGAGCATAGTAATCCAACCACATCAGGAAAGCGGGAGGCATGTCGTTCAGATCGTCGCAGGGGCTTGAAGAATACGCCAGAACGGGAGGCATATTGCTGTCAGAAGAGACAAGCGTGAAAGCTCCATTATTGAAATGGATCAGATACAATTCCGGTTCTTCTTCAGGACTAAAATCTGTCCGCAAACTTTGGGACTTCAGAGTGCCACCCTGGAAACTTTTCATCTCCAACAACTGATAAGCTGAACCAGGTTGATGGTGTTGCATCCAGTTTTGCGCAACCGTAAGCGCTTGGTCAGGGCTGATGAATGATGCGCCAAGCCCCAAGCAAAACAGCAGCATTGCCGCGCACAATATGCAACTCTTCAGTCGGTTGAAATACGTCATTAAGACCTCCTGATCTCATTGATATATACTTTCTACTACATAACAGTAATACAATATTTGAGCCAAAACGAAGATTATTCAGGGCATTCTCTCTTGATTGAGCAGTGCCGAACTGGATATCATCGTGATATTATCGGGTCGTCACTCGATGATCACCCGATGATATCTGCTTTATATCCCGATGAAATGTAGGGCTGGGTATGTGCTAAAGCTCTGCCCGTAGAATACTAGCAGCATAAAAGGATGACTTGCGTTCGTGTTGACTATCTTTTGAATCATTGGTTGCAAGGCTATGCCTGAGAGTTTTCGGAGGATTGCCGTCGCAGTTGTTGATTAATTTCATCACATATCTGAGTGAAAAGCAAATGTTGGGGTTTTTACACTTGACATAGGAAGCTCCATAAATACAATGTAAATATATAGGTTAAGGAGAGAACAGTGAGACAGTACCTTGGCATCGATATCGGCGCTTCGAGATTCAAATACGGCATTGGCAACAGTAACCTAGGTTTACAACGTTTTGCCGTAAAACGAATTACTGATCGAAGCATTGAAGGATTTCGCAAGATTGTCCTGGACATCATTTCGGAAACGGAGAATCAGGGGATCAGTGGCATCTGCATAGGCAGTCCTGGAACCATCACTTATCCCGAAGGCAAGATTGTGGGGCACAATCCCAATCTGCCGTTTTTTACGGATTTCAGACCTGTGGATCTGATACCTGAGGGGATCGATATTCCAGTCTGTGCTGATAATGATGCGAATCTGATGGCTTTAGCTGAGGCATGTTTGAAACCATGTCGGGTATGCGTGGGAATCACGATTGGTAGCGGGATCGGCTGTGGAGTGGTGCACAGAAAGAACATCTTTCATGGCGCACATGGTTTTGCCGCTGAAGCGGGGCACATGATAGTCTATCCGGATGGCCTGTTATGTTCATGCGGGAAAAAGGGTTGTCTGGAAGCCTACAGTTCTGTGGATGGGATCAGGCGCCGCTTACATGACATCAATTCACCTTATGCTGGCTTGGATTTGCCCAATTTAATTGCTTCCAGAACTCGTATTCCAGAGGTGGATAAGTATATTTCAGAGGGCGAACAGGTTTTGATCCGTGGCTTGGCAAATCTCTGCACGGTATTGGATCCCGATCTGCTTATATTGGGCGGAGGGGCAATGGACTTTGCCATATACAACATCCAGAAAGTGGAAGCGGGAATCAAAGAATTGGTTCCAACTGCTCTTTCACAGCACCTGAGATGCGTTCATGCCGGCTATGGGAACCGTGCCGGAGTGATGGGTGGCATCATTTTGTGCGAAAAATTGTATCATCGGAACGAAAATTGCAACCATGTAGAATTATAAGTGATGTAACATAATGAGAGGAATAAAATGAAAACCAAAGCTTTAGTACTTGCCGGTATTATGCTCCTGATGAGCCTGAGCCTCGTGGCCCAAGTAACTGAGTCCTTGTTGCTATTTGATATCAGTCCCAATCCTATGAAGGAATACTGCGATATCAGCCTGGAATACAGCGGCGACGCCATTATCGAGATACAGGTTTTGGATGAGAAAGGTGACACTGTAAAGACAATTTACAATGGCCCCATTCACAAATCAGGTCGCTACAGATGGTTGCGCGACGACGCCCTTGGCAATTGGGTGGAAGCTGGTACATACTTTGTAGAGGTTCAATACCAAAGCCGCTACACCTCCACCAAGAAGACACTGATATTGAAGTAACGCCTCAGCGTTGACAGTGGATCACATATATAAAAGCGAAAAAAAGTCCGCTATGGGCTTTTTTTTGTTTGTTGCCCTTACTCTGAGGGAGGTTTTCCATATCCCATCCAATCGCCATGTCAGTTCCATGGTGATGTTGCGGCAGATACTGTTTACCGGTTACGAAGCCTTACCGCTCATCAGCTTTTTAGCTCTTGCAATTGGAGGTCTGGTGATCTTGCAGGGAACAAACCTGTTATCGGGATTTGGCCAGGGGATATGGGTTCACATTGTATTGGTTACAGTGGTGGTAAACGAACTTTCCGGTATCCTCACTGCTTTGGTAGTTGTGGCGCGCAGCGGGACAGCTATTTCTACGGAACTGGGTAATATGCGTGTGCGCCGGGAAATTGATCTGATAGAGTCTTTTGGGATATCACCCGTATCTTATTTGGTTCTTTCCCGCATCATTGGAGTGGTAGTGTCAATGGTAATCCTGGTGCTATACTTCAATTTAGTTGCTGTTTTGGGCGGATGGTTGTTTTCCAGGATGTTCAATCAGCTGGAGTTTGGGGCTTTTATGAGCGAATTCTTCTCAGTTCTGAAGCTATCCCACATTTTTTCCAGTTTAATTAAATCCATCGTGTTTGGCCTGATCATTTCGATTTCATCCACCTATCACGGTATGAGTGTGGGTCACGCCAGCACCGAAGTGCCGCAACGCACAATCCGGGCAGTGGTTAGTTCGATATTTGCCGTTATCCTGAGCGATATACTGATTACTTGGTTGTTTTGGGTGTTCCGATGATCATCGAGTTTTGCAAAGTAAGTAGTAAAGAAGGTTTGATAGCGCTGGATCTGAAGCTGGATCTTACTGGGGTGATCCTGATCCACGATCCCAGCGAGAACCTTTCTCGCGCAATACTAAATGCAATGGTGGGTTTGGATGAAATCTTGGAGGGAGAAATCCTGATTGATGGGATTGGGTTACAGGAGTATCTATCACGAGGTCCCCAGATTCAAAGCTTTGGCTATGTCTTTGATGAAGGCATTATGCTCTCCAACCTGTCTTTGAGAGAGAATCTGATGCTGCCGCTGAAATGGTTGCATCCGGATCTGGATGAGGATGTGATGGATGAGAAAATTGCGGCGATGTTGCAGAGATTCAGGCTGGATATGGACCTCTCCCAGCGTCCGGCGAAATATCGGGCGGGAGAATTGAAACTGCTTAGTTTTGTGCGGACTCTATTGATCGAGCCCAAAGTGCTTTTGCTGGATGATCCATATTACGTATTGAACAAAAACGAGCGGGCAGTACTATTGAATGTACTTTCGCAACTACGCTCTGTGTATCCGATGCTGATCGCCAGTATCGACGACGATTTTGGTCTGGGTTTTGCAGAACAGATCATAGACCTCACCGCCTACCTCAAGCATCTAAACACAGAATGATACTATCTCCGGTATACAAAGAGCATTTAAAATCTTCTAAATAGGGACGCCACATTTCCTATTAGGGTCAGATCGTTGTGTTCATCCGGTTTTACCAGGATGGGATTGTATTCTTCGTTGATAGGCAAAAGGATCACTGTGCTGGTTTTATGATCCATGGTCATCATTTTCAAGGTGATGGCACCATCGATGCGCACGGCGCAGATCTTGCCCGAGAGCTTCTCCCAATCGTTACATTGATTGATTACTACAATATCGTCATGATGCAGGGAAGGCTCCATGCTGTGTCCGTTTACACGAAGGCTGATAAAACTGCCCGGAGAACCCTTGATCTGACCTCTGCGGATCGAGATAGTGTCTGCATGGGGGAGATTGCTTTCCACCGGGGGGCCGGCAGCGATCTCTCCTTGTACCGGGATGTCTATCACAGAAGAATCCACCAGGTCTGTCTTGGCCCGGGCGATCTCTTCCAGGCTCTTGTTCAGCATCTGCTGTAGGGTTTCCCAGCCTTTACTCTTGCTTTGAGCTATACCCTTTTTACTATCACTAAACATATTGCCTTCTCCGGTAATCAGCCAATGCAGGTCTACACCATAAAGCCTCCACATCTGTTGCATGTTTTCAAGGGATGGATTGATCTTGCCGCTCTCCATTTGTGAGATGGCTGAAGGATTGAGTTTGAGGTCTTTTGCTACCTCAATTTGTTTCTTTTTAAGACTGGTGCGGAAAGCACGTATTCTCTCACCGATCATAGTTTTACTCCTCTTAATGATTTGTGATTTGCCAATTGAGCAATGCAAAACTACTGTGTAAGTGCAGCTAATCTTGTCAAGCGAAAATTGTAGTATGCGCTTATTTTGGTATGAACTAGTGATTGCTGATGGTGTTGCTAACTTCAACATCATTATCAGGGCTATACCGATTCGATCTACTGCTTAATCAATTTGCCACTCTTAGAAAAGTCTTCACCATTAATCCTATAGAAATAAAGTCCGGTAGGGCAGGCTTGGCCCAGGGAATCCCGTCCATCCCAAATATTGTGGTGGGATTGGTGCACCAATTGCCCTTTCAAGTTGTATATACGCAGTTCGTTGATGGGGGATTTGGTGCCGGATACGTGGAATTCACAGCTCTGGGAAAAGGGATTGGGACTAGTCAGAATACTTACGCAGACCGGACTATATTCGGAATCATCCGTAGCGGAACTGTTGCGGAAGACAATGGGGATTTCCAGCCAGGCATTATCGAAGACCAGGCGGATAGTACTTTCAATGATGTCGCGGGTGGGTACCAGATTAGTAATGCTAAAGACTATTGACCCATAGGCTTCGATGGTAGCAATGCCGGGAGCGGGAGATATCTGCCACTCTGCGGCATTCAATTCAGTGCCCACCTGCAGATCGACCAATTGCATGGTCAAGGCACTGAGGTTCACTACTTCAAGTTGCTGACTGCCTCCGGAGGCGATTTCCAGAGCATCGGGCACACCAATCATAGCGATGGTGGGTTGCAGATTAACAACTGCTCCCTCAACCACGGTAAGATTGTAGGGAACGCCTTCCGGGAGAGAATACCATCCGTTGTATTGGCCACCCCAGCCGAAATTGAGGTGATACATGCCTTCATTGTGCCCATCTACGACTACATTGTGTCCGGCATCTTCCGCAGGAGTCACCATTGCCAGCAGTAGAGGAATGCCTTCTTCAATGTTCTGAATCATCCTGGTGTATAGTTGGGGATGCTCCGGTCCCAAAAGCTCAACATTGGGGAAACCGAATCTCTGGAAAGCGGCATAAGCCTGATTCACAGAGAGAGTTCCGGAAACCTGGGAAGAATAAATCTGCTTACAAGCGGTTCCACAAGCAAAGACCAAGGCAGCCTGAAGCTCCGAAGAGGGAAGCTCATCGTGATTGAAAGCGGTCTGTACTTGATCCAGATAAGCGTTCAATTCCGGGAAAGAGGGAAAATCCATTGTTTCGAAGTCATCATCGATGGTATAGTTCCTTCCGGAAAAAGCGTGGTAATAATCATCACTATCGTCAAAGCGGGTGTTATTCAGGCTTTGGAGATGGTTTACGATCTGAGCCATTGCGACGGCGGGACAGCCCGCTACGCTGCGGGAATTGGATATGGGGTCAAGCGGGCACATGGTGTTCCAGGGAGCGGTCTGATTCCAATTTGTACTCAGTAAATAGTCGTTTACCAGCGTTATGGAACGAGGGCTGGTTTCAGCTCGTTGCCATGTATCTGTATAAGATACATCATTAAATTGCAGGCGATGGCTAAGGTCAGCTTTCAGGATTGTGCGCAGAGGATTGTCGGTGTTCCGAAAGCCGAAATCGGAATCCACGGAGTAGGCAACGAGAGGAGGAAGTGTATCATGGGCGGAGATCACCATGTATCCAGTAGGTTCTAAAGCATATATATAGGCGAGATCACCCTGTTCCGAACGCAAGACTTCAAGTCCCGAAATACAGTGTGATCCAGATTGCAGGTTCAAGATGGAATTTGCCAATGCCTTTGCTCTGGATTCGCTTATAGTATTTGCCCTCAGCAGGAAGGCAGAAAGGGCAATTAGGAGAAATAAGAGCTTTTTCATAAGGTCCTCTTTATATTATCTTGTTTGGCTCAATGATTTTGCGCAATTCTGCGGGAGAGGGGATATTGTCAAGGATTGATCTGTGCTTTGCTATAGTGAAGGATATTATTGTGTTGAAGAAACTACACACCATATTGAGGTAAGCTTTCTTTGATCCTGATACACTGATGCTTAGATTCGCTGGTCACGATCTGGTAGAGCACAAAAAACCCGGTATGAAACCGGGTATCATGAAAGTTTGGTGGAGCTAAGGGGATTCGAACCCCTGGCCTAATGATTGCGAACCATTCGCTCTACCAACTGAGCTATAGCCCCACGTTCTAGGCGTAAATCCCCGTAAAAGCAGTTTTTGTCAATATAAATCTGCTTCGCAGAGCTGGGATATGCTCCAAAATGATATCAAGGTATAAGCTTAGTCTTCATCCAGGAGATAGGTAGTTCCCCTCAGTGCAGTATAAGCCTGGCATTTCTCGCTAAAGCTTCCGTCCCGATACATAGTATGGATGTCCATTTGAAGGTCTTTGCTATAACGTGATAATACACTTTCATCCGGAGTAAAACGCTGCTGCAGATTCTCTCTTAACGAAGGGTTTGACTGCCACCAATAGTCAAAGGGATTCATGCTAAGCTGATTTGGTTTTCCGGCGATCATACGCTTGATTTTATCTGTACCACGCCAAGTGTAATATCGTAACTGTGCCAGATAATATGGTGTATTGATTGGGCAGTTATACTTTTCCCACTTGAACTTAGCGGCTTCCGGGTAGTACTTTTTTATCAGATACAGGTAAGTCCTTGCGTCTTTTCGCAATTCAGGGGGGATGTTCAATAAATATGTGATTAAATCCGGATGAAGCAAGGCAGAGGTGGTATAACTAAAAGGCAAACAAGCCAAATCACCGTTGGTGAGAGCATTAAATCCCCGATTCTCCATTATAAAGAGCTCGTGAGTTTCGTAATCATTATGGTACTGTTTAATAAATGGCAGTAGAGTCGGTATCAAACGTGTGGAATAGGCACCGGAATAGAAATCTACCGGACTATGCTTTGAGGATTGCAGATACGCTCCTTTGATGATGCCTCCTGCCTGACCACTATGTAGAATGCCATACTCTTTGAGAGGCATACTTTGGATAGCGGCATACAGATGCGCTGCTCCGTGAAGCACAGTCTGACCTTCATTGTATATAAGGTTTTCATCCAGATTCTTCAGATATTCTCCACCTTCAAGGGAAAAGAAGCGGAAGTCATAACCAAGCTTTGAGCATATTTCCCGACCAATGGTTTGATCCAGATATCCGGGTTGCGAGAAATTAAGACAGGTCAGATCCCGATACATCAGATTGTACGCGGTAAAGACAACCAGGCGCGAATCCAACCCACCGCTGATAAAAGCTAGATGCTTTTTCTGCTCATCACGTTCAAAGCCCTGTTTCACTGCCATTCTAAAGAGTTCAAGAACTTCGTCCGCACAGTCCTTTATACTGGTATTGGTAATCTTGTACTTGAAGCGGAAATACTTTTCTACCCATATCTTATCTTCTTTATATCTTAGCATGTTAGAAGCGCTAAAGTGTCTGATCTCTGAAATTGTGCAGTAATCCCGCAACATATAACCATAGGTAAGTAGCATGCGCAGGGCGATTTCGTCGGGATGGCACTTAATGCCGTTCAAGGCTAGAATACGCACTATCACTTTGATGGAGGTAGCAATGATTAAGACTCCATTTGCGTGATAATAGTAAAGCCGGAAGTTGTTACATACATTGCTGTACACTCGCAACTCCCGGGCAATATGATCTATGTATAAACAGCCAAACTGACCGTGAACTCTTGCCAGATCGTTATGACGCTCATCTTTTAGTATCTGTTCCAGTTCGCTTTTTTTATGCGATAGCAGGATACCTTCACACAAGATTGTGGCATCTTCAGTGCTTTTACAAAAGCTGTCATCAACTGGTTTGGGCAGGAAATCACGATAGAGTCTGATGCATCTATCCGGAGTCCAATCCCGTGAGAATATGGCTTCTCCCAAGCCTTTGATCTCAGTCCGGAAATCTACGGGGGCTACAATCAGAGCAAACACAAGCTTCTCCTAAATCTATTCATCAGACATGGACCTTCTCTAAAGGTCTGCTATTTGTCCCTTTAGCAAATCTGCTTTGGTTTGTACTTCCAAATGTTTCTCTTTCTCTTTTACCACTACCTCAGCTTTCGCATTGTCGATGAAATTCGGATTGCCGAGCTTTCGGGCGATGCCGTCGAGTTCTTTCTGCAGCTTTTCCAGTTGCTTGCCCAAGCGGGCTTTTTCCTGTTCGGGATCGATCAATCCAGCCAGGGGAATGAATATCTCCAGATTACGTACCACCGCACTGATGACGGGTTTTGGCTTCATCGCATCCATACCGGATACTATTTCCTCCACTTTTGCCAGGCGGTTCAGGTAGCCTTTGTAGTCTTGAAACAGTGTATCTTGTTCACTATCTGCGGTACGAACCACGATCTTCACCGGGGTAGCCGGAGAAAGGTTCAATTGCTTGCGCAGATTGCGGATGGCAGTGATGCTCTCTTGCATCAGTTTCATATTGTCGTTGATGGCGGGATCGATCATTGTTTCGTCTGGGATGGGGAATTGAGCTATGATCAGCGCTTCTTCCGGCATTGGGAAGTAGTGTTTGATGGACTGCCAGATCTCTTCGCTGATGAAAGGCATTATTGGATGCAAGAGCCTCATTCCGGCCTGCATCACATCAAACAGCACATACTTGGCGGTAAGCTTGCCGGATATGGGTGCATCGTCCTTCAGACGGTCTTTGCTCAGCTCTATATACCAGCTGCAGAATTCATCCCACAAGAACTGGAAGATGCATTGTGCGGCGTCGTTCAAACGCAGGTTTTCGTAATGATCGCGGGCCTCGCGGCTCACTTCATGCAAGCGAGAGATTATCCATCGGTCTGCCAGTTCCAGTTCCAGTTCCTCAGCCGTAGGCAAGCCTTCGATGGCTTCGATATTCATCATTATGAAGCGGTAGGCATTCCAGATCTTATTAGCAAAATTGCGTCCACATTCCAGAATGGCGTCGCTATAAGCTACGTCGGCGCCTTTTGGGGTGTTGAAGATCATGGAAAAACGCAAGGCATCGGCCCCCACGTGTTCGATAATATCGATGGGATCCGGGGAATTGCCTAGGGATTTACTCATCTTGCGGCCGATATCGTCCCGCACTGTGCCATGCAACAATACGGTATCGAAAGGGATCACCTGCTTGAAATGCAAGGTACTCATTATCATTCGCGCCACCCACAGATAGATTATCTCAGGAGCGGTAATCAGCACATTGGTGGGTAAAAAGCGTTTCAGGTCTGCAGTCTCATCCGGCCAACCCATCGTGGAGAAGGGCCAGAGCCAGCTGGAGAACCAAGTATCCAGCACATCTTCATCTTGCCTTATATGAGTGGAGTTGCATTTATTGCATGCACTTGGTGCGTCTTTTGCCACCATCATTTCACCGCAATCTTCGCAATAGTATGCGGGTATGCGATGTCCCCACCAGATTTGGCGGGAAATACACCAATCCCGGATGTTGTTCATCCAGTGCATATACACTTTGGTCCAGCGCTCCGGGTGAAAGAGAATCTGGCCTTTTTCCACCACTTCAATGGCTTCACGCGCCAGGGGCTCCATCTTCACAAACCATTGATCCGAGAGATAGGGCTCGATCACGGTATCGCAGCGGTAGCAATGGCCGACGGCGTGTTCGTGCTTCTCCGTCTTTTCCAAAAGACCTTGTGCAGATAGCATTTCCAGTACTTTATCCCGGCAGGCATAACGCTCCATGCCTATGAAATCGGGTCCGGCAGATTCGTTCATGATGCCGTGCTCATCCATCACCAAAAGCTGCTCCAGATCGTGCCTTTTGCCGATTTCAAAGTCGTTGGGATCGTGAGCAGGAGTCACCTTCACGCATCCGGTGCCGAAGGCCTTGTCCACATAATCATCGGCGATGATGGGGATGCGACGGTTGGTGAGCGGTAAGAGCAACTCTTTACCGATCAAATCCTTATAACGCATGTCTGCGGGATTCACTGCCACGGCAACGTCACCCAGCATCGTCTCGGGACGTGTGGTGGCGACAGTTACATACCCCGAGCCATCGGCATAAGGATAGCGGATATGCCACAAATTGCCCTCTTCATCACTATGTTCCACCTCGTCATTGGCCAGGGCGGTCACACAGCGCGGGCACCAATTTATAATGTATTTCCCTTTGTAGATCAGGCCATCTTCATACAGGCTCACAAACACTTCTTTCACAGCGCGGGAAAGCATCTCGTCCATGGTAAAGCGCAGGCGGTTCCAATCGCAGGAAGCACCTAAAAGCTTGAGCTGATCGATGATGATGCCGCCCTTTTCGTGTTTCCATTGCCAGATCCTATCCACCAAGGCTTCACGACCTATCTGGTGACGGTTTATACCTTCTTTGGCAAGCTGCTTTTCCACCACATTCTGGGTGGCAATACCGGCATGATCTACTCCCGGCAGCCACAGAGTGGGTTCGCCATTCATTCTGTGATAACGGACTACGACATCCTGAAGTGTGTTGTTTAGCACATGGCCAATGTGCAAAATACCGGTTACATTTGGTGGCGGGATTAGGATGGTAAAGGCTTTGCCTTCGCCGCGAGGGGCGAAATAGCCGCTCTCTTCCCAGTGTTTGTACCACTTTTTCTCGATGTCTTGCGGAGAATAGGTTTTGCTGATTTCCATTTGTTTTCCTTCCAGATGTCGTATATTTGCTTAAATTGCTAAGACTTCAAGCAATTACCACATATATAAAGCTGGAATTGCTGTCAAATGCTTTTTGGAGATGTTCATTTTAGCAAAAGCAAGCGATAGTACAAGAATTCACTTGACTCCGAGAGCAATACCGGATTATTATCTCTTTGTGGAGGTACTTATGACAGATGAAGTATTAGAAACTCGCGAAATCCCTGTGGAAGAACAGAAAGAAATCAACGAAAGGATCTTCGAGGAGGATCCCGTAAAGATGAAGTTCTACGAATATCTGCGCAGAAAAGCCAAAAGCTGGACCAACGAAAAGACTGGTAAACTGGGCGGAAAGTTGGGAGAATATCTCTTCATGCTTCCGGATTTCTTTATCCTGGTTTGTCGCCTGGCAGTGGATAAAAGGGTATTGATGAAGCACAAACTATTTGTTAGCGGCATCATCGCTTATCTGGTCTTACCCTTGGATATTATCCCGGATTTTATACCTGTAATCGGTTATGTGGACGATCTCGTGCTGGTGGTCTTGGGTTTGAACCTCATCTTGAATGAGATCGATGAGAAAGCATTGAAAGATAATTGGAGCGGAGAAGGTGATGTCCTGCATCAGATGCAAAAGATCACCGCAGCAGCGGATAATTTTTTGGACAAGAACCTGATCAGCCGCATCAAATCTTGGTTGAAAAAGCTCTAAATGAATATTTCTTTATTACTGTCTTCCCGAAATCCCGATAAGTTGCAGGAATATAAGGAGATACTCTCCCCGTTCAACATCGTCCTGCATAGCTTGTTGGATTTTCCTGATGCGCCAGAAACTACAGAAGATAAAGATACTATCCATGGCAATGCCATCAAAAAGGCCATGGAAGGCTCCCGATTCACCGGAATGTTATGTATTGCAGACGATAGCGGACTGTTTATCGACGCTTTAAACGGCGATCCGGGAGTGTATTCAGCCCGCTGGGCAGGGGAAGGTTGTTCCTATCAGGACAATCGGCGCAAGATCTTGTTGCAGATGGAAGGTCTTGACAATCGCGCCGCCAGATTTGAGACTGCACTGGCTCTGGCGGATAGCACCGGATTGATCTCAGTGGTTTGCGGAGTAGTGAAAGGCCAGATAACCCTTTACGAAAGAGGCGATATGGGCTTTGGCTACGACAGCATTTTCGAGGTTGAAGGCAGAAATCGCACCTACGCGGAATTGAGCGACAAAGAGAAGAACAGCATCTCACATCGGGGTTTGGCAATTCGTGAAATGCTGCCCACTCTGAAACGCATGTTGGACATTCAAGAATAATATAGAAGAGGTTACAATGATAAAAGGCGAAGCATTCAGGCAATACGACATCCGCGGAGTTGTGGGTGAACAGCTCAATGAAGAAAGCTACTACCTGATCGGAAAAGGCTTTGGCACAATGCTGCAAAACAAGGGTTTGAAAACCATTGTAATAGGCGGAGATGCCAGACACAGCACCCGGGGCTTTATGGACGCCTTCATCAAAGGGGCCAGAGAAACCGGTTGCAACATCACGGACATCGGTATAGTTGCCACACCAATCCTGTATTTTTCCATTTGGAAGCTGAAAATGGATGGCGGTGCCATGATTACCGCATCCCACAATCCCTCGCACTACAACGGCTGTAAGCTCAATCTGGGTATGGACAGCGTATTTGGCGAAGCCTTGCAGGATCTGCTCAAGCTCATTCAGAAGGGAGATTTTGCCCAAGCTGAAGGTACTGTGGTGAAGAATGACAGCATCGCCGATGAGTATATGAAGTACATCAGCGAAAACATACACATCGAGCGGCCGGTGAAGGTTATCGTGGATGGCGGCAATGGCGTTGGCGGACCCTATCTCCCCGAAATCCTGCGCCGTAAAGGCTGTGAAGTAATAGAGATGTATTGCGACCCGGATGGCGATTTTCCCAACCATCATCCGGATCCTACCATAGAAAAGAACATGGCGGATCTATCTCGCGCAGTGCTGGATGCAGAGTATGAACTGGGTATCGGCCTTGATGGCGATGCCGATAGAATTGGTGTGGTGGATGAAAAGGGCAAGATGCTCTTTGGGGATCAAATCCTGAACATTTTGGCCCGGGATTATCTGCATAAAAACCCCGGGAAAAGCATCATCGCCGATGTAAAATGCTCCAAAAACCTCTATGACGATATTAATGCACGCGGCGGCAAAGCGATTATGTACAAAACAGGTCATGCGAACATCAAGATGCGCATGAAGGAACTGGGTGTGGAATTTGCCGGTGAGATGAGCGGACATGTGTTCCTGGGCGATCGCTATTTGGGATTTGACGATGCAATCTACGTGAGCTGCCGCTTCATCGAGATTGTGGCAAATAGCCCGATGCCCGTAAGCCAATATCTGGCGGATCAGCCAAAGATGTATAATACTCCGGAATTGCATACTAAATGTGAGGATAGCCGCAAGTTTGAAGTGGTGGCAAAAGTATGCCGCGAATTCATAAAAGGCGGCTATGACGTGAACGATATAGACGGTGCCCGAATCACTTTTGAAGATGGTTGGGGACTGATTCGCGCGTCCAACACCACTCCCGTATTGGTAAGCCGTTATGAAGCTACCACAGAAGCGCGTATGCACGAGATTCAAGCGCTGATCGAAAGTGTGATTAAAAAGTACTTATAGACGCCATATTAGTAAGATAGCCCGGCTCTACATAAACCGGGCTTTTTCGTAGGTTTATCCTAGATTATGCCTTATTGAAGGTAAGAAAACAGATAATGCCCTGGAGCTCAAGACACCTATGCTATCTATCTCTGTCACAATAAATTACTAATCTTTCCTATACCTATGTGCTTGCAATATGGAATATCGCTAGTGTCATGTCAAGCTTGGTGTGGTAATCTACGAATTGCCACAGCGACCGAAGGGAGCTTTTGGATCATTCTCCTCTTTCCCTTTGTTCTATGCAGTGTTGAAGCTGATATCAAGCCGTTATCCTCCTGTGTTCACTCGATGATAACCCGATAATATCAGGTTCAAGTATAGATAAACCAGAGTGACACCATTTTAAAGGATTCAGGATAAAATCAAAAAACGTATTGGAGAGCAACCCTGTACTATTCAATTAATATCCAAACATATAAATCGTTTTATCCTACAAAAGGAACTTCCAATCGAAAGAAATTGGAAGAAATAACTCTTTTCTTCTACATGTAAGAATCGTAGAATAATCTTAGCATCAATATCACACATAGTTTATCTTGCGAGCGCAGAAGACGAAAGCGAGGGTGCGGAGCCATAGAGGAGTCCCTCGTAAAGGCAAGTCACAAGGCAGACCGAAGCCGTCACAATATTCTTATCTTCCATCCATTTTCAGCACTACCGCGGTTCCGGAGGCGGCTACCATCAGCATGCTACGATACGAAACCTCTCCGTAGCATCGGAATGCTGCGATTCGGACTTTCATAAACAATCCATTACTTGACAAATCCTCTCGTAGCATAATCCTGACGACAATCATAACTGATACATAAATATAGATGATAGATGAATAAAGGACATAGCATGGATCAAAAATACATCCGCAATTTCTGCATAATCGCGCATATAGACCACGGTAAATCTACTCTTGCTGATCGTTTTTTGGAAGCTACTCATGTGATCGGCAAGGGGACAGAAGTGGCTCAGCTTTTGGATAGCATGGATCTGGAGCGTGAAAAGGGCATCACCATCAAGTCCCACGCCATCAGGATGATACACAAGTATAAAGGTGAAGATTACATCCTCAATTTGATCGACACCCCCGGACATGTGGACTTTTCCTATGAAGTATCCCGCGCATTGGCTTCCTGTGAAGGAGCAGTGCTTCTGGTGGACGCATCTCAGGGTGTTGAAGCCCAAACTATGAGCAATCTGTATCTGGCTTTGGACAACAACCTGGATATACTACCTGCATTGAATAAGATCGATCTGCCCAAAGCAGATGTGGAAGGCACGCAACATGAACTGATCGACATCCTAGGCTGCAAGGAATCCGAAATCATCAAAGTAAGCGCCAAGACCGGTGAAGGTGTGGAATCATTGTTGGACGCTGTTGTAGAACAGCTTCCCGCTCCCAAAGGGAGAGTGGACGCACCGCCTCAGGCCCTTATATTTGATTCCTTTTTCGATATGTACCGCGGTGTGGTCGTCTTGGTGCGTCTGTTTCACGGTAGCCTGAAGAAAGGCGACAAGATCAAGCTCTTTAGCACCAGCCGTGAATATGAGATCGAAGAGATCGGATATCTGGGCATCAAGTTTCAGGCACAACAGGAATTGAATACCGGTGAGGCAGGATACATCATCGCCAACATCAAAGAAGTGGCGGACGCCCGAGTAGGCGACACCATTACTCTATCCAAGGGCGGATGCGAAGAATCCCTACCGGGATTTCTGGAACCCAAACCAATGGTGTACAGTGGTATCTTCCCTATCAATGGTGAGGATTATGAAGACCTTGTGGAGGCCATCGCCAAGCTCAAACTGAATGATGCTTCCCTCATCTATGAGAAAGAGAGTTCAGCCGCTCTGGGTTATGGTTTTCGTTGCGGATTTCTGGGCATGCTGCATCTGGAGATCGTAAAAGAACGCCTCTATCGAGAATACAATATTCCTATCATCGCCACCACACCTAGCGTACGCTTCAAGATTGGTTTGAAAAACGGCACCGAGATCGAGGTGCACAATCCCATCGATTTTCCCGATCCTGCAGGAATAGACTACATCAAAGAACCCTTTATGGATACGGAGATCATCGTGCCCACAGACTACATCGGCAACATCATGAAGCTGGCGCAGGAACGCCGGGGAATCCAGAAAAACCTTCAATACATCGATCAAAAACGCGTCTCGATGCACTATGAAATGCCTCTCATCGAGATCATCTTTGACTTTTATGACAAACTAAAGACAGTGAGCCGCGGATATGCTTCCCTCGACTATACCTTCAAGGAATTCAGGTTTTCGCAGGTTGTAAAAGTGGACATCCTGATCAACGGCGAAAGAGTGGATGCAATGAGCTTTATCTGCCATCAGGACAAGGCACATAACTGGGGCAAAAGCGTCACCAGCACCCTGGCGGATGTGATCCCGCGGCATATGTTCAAGATCGCTCTGCAAGCCACAATCGGCGCAAAGATCATCGCTCGAAGCACCATCAACGCCATGCGTAAAGATGTGTTGGCAAAGTGCTATGGGGGCGACGTGAGCCGTAAACGCAAGCTTTTGGAAAAGCAGAAAGAGGGGAAAAAGAAGATGAAAGAGATCGGCAATGTAACGGTACCTCAAGAAGCTTTTCTGGCGGTTTTGAAGGCAGACCGGGATTAAGCCATAAGCCATGAAAACCGCTTCTCTCGCTCTGATAATGATACTGATGTGCGGGTGGCTCTTTGCGATCCAGATCGGCAGCATTGTATTCGAGGCCGATTTTCCCATCGATGAGGAGGAGTTGAGCCAGGTTTTGGGGTTGAAAGCAGGGGATGAATACCAGGCGGAGACCATACAACCTGGCATTCAGCGGCTTAAAGATCACTTCGCAGCCAACCATCAGTATTACTTGCAGATATCCCTGCCGGAATTGCAGCCTATGGAAGATGGTTCCCTACAGTTGCATTTTAGAATCAAGCGCCTGGCGGACAGCAACAGCGTGCAGATCCGCTATACCGGCTTGAAATACTTCTCGGGAAGTAAACTGCACGAATTTGCGTTCACATCAGAACAAGCTCTTTACAGCCTAGATGAACTGGAAGAGATTATGGACAAAATCCTGCATGTGTATCAACAACGAGGTTATCTGTTTGCAACGGTAGAGCTTGATTCCCTGGTGATGGGGGAGCCATTTGTTGCCTATATCAAAGTGAGTGAAGGTGCTCAGCAACGCATCTCCGGTTTCCGCTTCCAGGGGAATAAAGTGAGCCGGGAATCCTCTCTGTTAAAGACATCAGGGCTATTGAGGCAAAAAGTAATTACCCCGCAGATCCTTGAACAGGCTGCAGAAAACATCAAAGCACGAGAATACATCAGGGATTGCGAGATTATTCCTTTGGATGAAGAGAACCTTCTTATCGACATTCAGGAAGGCCGTATGACCTATCTTGAAGGGCTGCTGGGAATCAGTGAAAGCTCCGGGAAAAGGCAGCTTTCAGGAATGTTGAATCTGGAATTTCTGAATCTGTGGGGGAGCGATAGAGGTATCAAACTCTTCTGGAGAAAGAGTCCGGCAGATTTGAGCGAACTGAGCCTTACCTATCATGAGTCTGGAATCCCGTCCTTGCCGCTGGCAGCGGATCTGGCATTATCCCGGACCACGCAGGACAGCCTGTGGATCAGTAGCGAGGCAGATCTGGATTTGTACTACATCAGCTTGTATCATAGAATTGGCCTCAGTGTAGCCACACATAGCATCCTCCCGGGAAACAGCAACTCCAGCATCGAGAAGTCCGTCTATAGCAGCCTGGGAGCATTCTGGCACTATCAAAGCACCGGAGGAGAACGCATCCCCGTGAGAGGAATGAAAATGGATGCTTCTTATGACTATGTGATGGGCGATGGCGACAACTACGGTAAAACACAAGCGCACATTGCTACTTATATTCCCATCAAGGGTTGGCTGCTGGCATATTTGGGCGCTACTTGCAAGAACAATGAAAAGCGGCATCCGGCTCCCTACGATATGTTCGGCATGGGCGGATACGCTTCACTGCGAGGCTATCGGGAAGATGAATTCAAAAGCAGCAGGTTGGCATGGGCAAATCTGGAACTTCGATATATGCTGGCAGCAGAAACTATGCTCTATGTATTCTACGATCAAGGTTATATGCACAATAAAGAAGAGAACCCAAAATATGATCTGCTTGGAATCGGAGCCGGGATAAAACTTGGTACCCGCTTGGGAATACTTAGCATCGAATATGGTCTTGGTTATCGCGATAAAGGCTTTAGTAGTATGGGTTTGGGGATGATTCATCTAGGCATGGACATTGCTTTATAAAAAAAATACTTGCCAAGAAAGCAGGTGTCATTACTCTTGCACCATTCTTACGAAGTATATAGTCGTGTATAAGGACTGTGTGAAGGATTGGTAAGGCTTTATGGCTCCAATCCCCATAAACACTGCGGCATAAATTTGCCAAACCCAAAACCAAAAAAAATAAAAAAACCTAAGTGAACCCGAAAGGGATTATGCTTATGGAGGAATCAATGAAAAAAGTTATTTTGATCGCATTACTCGCTATGATGCTGCTCAGCATGCTCGCCATGAGTGCTTGCAAGCCGAAACCTGCAGAAGAAGCTCCCGTAGAAGAAGTTGCTCCGGTAGAAGAAGCCGTTGTTGACACTGTAATGGAAGCCGTTGAAGGCGAAGTACCTGCTGAAACACCAGCTCAGTAAACATAGCACTAACTAACTAACTAACTAGAACAGTCCTTAAAAAATGGGTAACTACGGTTACCCATTTTTTTCCCCAAAAATCGCTTGCCATATTTTGCAATCCAAAAAACAATGCCCTTGACTTGTATATGATTCTATGAAAACCTTGCAACGCTAGAAATAATATATATGTCCAAATCACATAAGGAAGTTTTTCAATGAAGATCCTCGTGGTAAATTGCGGTAGCAGCTCCTTGAAGTATGAAGTTTACGCAATGCCGGAACAAATCAGCATGGGCAAAGGCCTGATAGAGCGCATAGGCCTTTCGGACGGTAGAATCAATCAAAAAACCTGCTCTAAGGTTTACGACAAAAGCACTGAAATCCCCAATCACAGAATAGCTTTCGAACTAATGATGCAAGCTCTCCTGGACCCTCAAGCAGGCATACTGAGCTCCATCTCTGAGATAGAAGGCATCGGACACCGAGTAGTGCACGGTGGAGAAGAGTACGCGGAATCTGTACTGATAGACGATGCTGTGATCCAGGCCATCGAAAAGACCTGCGAGTTGGCCCCTCTGCACAATCCCGCCAATCTCACCGGCATCAAAGAAGCTACGAACTTCTTTCCCAGCATCCCCCAAGTAGCGGTTTTTGACACAGCTTTCCATCAGAGCCTGCCCCCTCATGCTTATCTGTATGGCATTCCCCGTGAGTTTTATGATAAGTACAGGATACGCCGTTACGGATTCCATGGTACCAGCCATCGCTATGTGGCCGGAATCGCACTCCAGATGCTGAAACGCAGCCCCGAAAACACTAATCTCATCACTTGCCATCTAGGTAATGGCGCATCCATCACTGCCATTCAAGCCGGTAAATCAATCGATACCTCCATGGGTTTCACTCCCTTGGAAGGGCTACTTATGGGCACCCGTAGCGGAGATTTGGATCCCTCAATCATCTTTTATCTGGAAGAGCGCGGTTTCGACTTTCATGAGTTGAACTCTATCCTGAACAAGAAGAGCGGTTTATTGGGATTATCCGGCATTTCCAGTGATCTTCGTGATATCGAAGATGCTGCCGAACAGGGTAATGCCAATGCTCTGGAAGCCCTGGAAACCTACGCCTACCGGATTCGAAAGTTCATTGGTGCGTATTCGGCAAATCTGATCAAAGTGGACGGCATCGTGTTCACTGGTGGTATCGGCCAAAACGCAGTTAAGATGCGTGAGAGGATCTGCACTCGCCTGGAAAACATCGGAATCCATATAAACCGCGAGAAGAACCGTAAAGTAGGCCGGGAAGCGGGGATTATATCCCAGGACTACTCCCCCATCAGCATTCTGGTGATTCCCACGAATGAGGAATTGCAGATCGCCCTTGATACTGTTCAGATCATCAACACTGATGTGAAATCTACCTGATTTCTAATATAAAACACCTGTAGGAGGTCTAAATGAAACGTTTGTTAATAATGCTGTTAGTCATTTATAACTCGGTACTTTTTGCCACCTCTATTCACAGCATACGGGCAAAAGACTATTATGGTTCTGTGGTCAGATTTGTTCTGGGCATGGATCAAGACACGGATTTTAGCGTAGAAAAGAGCTCAGACGGATACTACATTGGCATTCCAAATTTTGATGGAAACATCCCAGAGTATAACCTGAGTGGCACGTTTTTGGATGCCATATACGGCTCTCCAGGTGGAATTGTGGTAAAGACCACTGAAGACCTCAACTTCTTCAAAATGAGGTTGAGCGACACAAACTCCCTGGTCGTGGATTTCTACAAAGCTGACAATAGTAAAGCCTCTCGATTGGCACTTGCCAGATTCAACACCGAGAAAGGCAGGCTGGTAGCAGCGGACAAGGCTTTCAGCTCACTGGCAGTGGATTACCCCAATCATTATGATGTGTGGTATTACTGGGGAGAACTGCTGATCAAACGCGGAAGCAGTCGTGCTGCAGATAAACTGTACAAAATCCCTTCCAGCAGTTCGTATTACGAAAAGGCACAGAAATTGCTGGATGCAGGCTTCTCTACACCTTTGCGTGATGAAGCTGTTCCGGTTGAAGAAGAAGCCCCCTCAATGCCTATAACCGAAGCTCCTGATGAGCCTGAAGCTGATATCCATGTAAAGTCTGTGGACGATCTTCTGGATTCTCCCGGTGGCTTGAAACCCAAGATCGAAGAACATGATGGCGAAATTGTCTATACCATCCCTCCCGAATTACTGGAAGATGAAGCAGCAGACAACCATTTCGCCAATTCCCTGGCCAATTATTGGCTCTACTTCGTATGTGCGGCGATTTTACTGGTAATCATCGTGATTATCATCATTCTGGAACGCAAGCGGAGAAAGTCCAAAGATTTCCTTTCTGGGATTGAAGAGAGCCAAAACACCATGGACACAAACACATTGCTCAAGATGGTAAATCGCTTGTTGGCCGATGGTTGGACCAATAAGGAGATTGCCCGCGAATTGAAAATCAACATCAGAGAAGTGGAACTGGCTATTCACAGATTACACTATGTGGGTGGTTTTGAGGAAGATGAAAACCAAAAAAAATAAGACCAGTATCTTGCTGATAGCATTATGTTTGTTGGCAGGAAGCTCGCAGTTATGGGGCAGATCTACCTTCAGATCTGCCTTCATACCGCAGCTTCACAGCTCTTACCGGGCGGGCTTCCTAACCGAAAATCCAAGCTACTTTAGCGAAGAATTGCAGCCTGAAAACGATGGCCTTTCCCATCCGTTTAGATCTCTACACGGTGTCCAAGATGCCTTGTACGAGGTCTTTAGTTCACACTCCCGGGACCACGACTTGTTTAGTTACAGACACCCACTATTGAAAGCCGACCTGAATGTCTATGCAGGATACGAAGCGGACTTCCCCGAGAATGGCGACTACGATTTCTGGTATAAAGGCTGGAGACTGACCGCAGAAGCCGGACAAAACGTATTTCTACGTACGGATTGGTACAATGGCGCCTATCACGGCGATCTGAACTTAGCTGAGACCGATGAACTGATCGACGGCTATTACAAACGCTTCACCTCGCATATCCAGCTAGATAACATCAGCGGTGAGCTGGCTTACCGTACGGACAAACTAAACCTTGCCCTCGGCAGAGGCAGATTTCAGATCGGCAACAGCATCAGCGGCAGCATCATCTTGAACGACAAAGTGAACGACTATGCCTATCTCTTGGCTGAAGCGCATCTGGGCGACTTTCGCTTGAGCATGATGCATGGTAGTTTGGTTGCAGACAGCGTTTATGCCTCCGCTTCGAACAGTTCCGTAAACGCACTAAACTATCCCGACAAATATGTCGCACTCCATCAATTGAGCTATTTCCCCCTTCACTCGCTGGAACTCTTTGTGGGAGAAAGCGTTGTTTACGGTAACCGCGCTATAGATTTGAACTATATTCTGCCCAACAGCTTTTGGCGCGCCACAGAACACAATCAGCACGATCGGGACAACGTAATGATCTACTGCGGAGGGAATTACGCACCCGTGGACGGTACCCTGATCTATGCCCAATTTGCTCTGGATGAATTCAGCTATAGCAAGTTTTTCACAAACTGGTGGGGCAATAAATACGCTCTGCAGACAGGCATCAGCCAAGCCATCCCCACCGGCAGAATCAGCCTGGAAGCCAGTGCCGTCCGCCCCTACACTTATGCCCATTATATGAATCACACTATGTATTCCCACGACGGACGTCCTTTGGGCTATCCTCAAGGCTCCAATCTGGTTGATGTTAGTCTGGAGGCAAATCTGGGACTACTTCCATACTGCTTGCTGGACAGCCGTCTTTCCTGGCGTAAACGAGGCTCTGACGGAGCCTCCTGGCAAGATAACTACCACGATATCTTTACCGGGCAGATTGACGATGCCCAAGCCACCTGGTTTATGGGAGATCAAAGCAATGAATACCAACTCTGCAGCAGTCTCACAATCCCCATTTTGGCTCATAATCGTCTCTTGATCGGTCATGACAGCCTGCACCGGGACAAGTGGGAACACAAGCTTTTCGCAGCGTGGCAATTCATTTATTAACAAGGATGTACAATGAGATCATATGACCGCATGGAGTGGCCGAGACGCTATAACTTGAAGGGAAGCATACTATTGGTGGTGGTGATCGTCATTGTGCTGAGTTTTCTGCTACATCAGCGCAGTAATCAAACCATGACTGATAAAGTAGAGATCTCCGAGATCAGTTTCGATGACTGGGGTACACAGTTTATTGAGATTGGCTATACCATAGAAAACAAGACAGATAAGCCTCTTGAGCTATATCTTTTAGCCAAGGTCTGGGATAAGGATGAAATCGAGCTGGCGAGCGCTTTATTCATGGTGGAGATTCCAGCGCGAAGCCGCCAAACCCGCAGCAAACTCTTTGATAGCCTCAGCCGCAGTTTAGCAGAAGGAGAGCAGCCATATCGGGCAGGAATCATACCCTACCCCAAACGCAAGATGTAGGGGCAGAGACATCCCGCCGGCAGAGCCCCTATTTCTGCTGCTCATAACACTGTCTCATAGACCAATAATAATGTGTTTCCACTTGTCGAAAACAGAGTATTAGGAGAAGAACTCCTGCAGCTTTTCGTCCGGTCTGATCTCCACAAAGCGCTGTTTCCCCTCAAAGCCGAAGTGTAGCCGAAGATTCTGATACGGCAGGAAGTTTTCGGCAACTTCCGGCCACTCAATCAGCGTAATACCGTCTTCAATCATGTCCAACAATCCCAAATCCAGCAATTCTTCCTCGCGTCTCAATCTGTATAGATCCAGATGGTATAGAGGGTAACGACCAAAATGATATACCTTGAAGATCACAAAAGAGGGGCTGTCGATCTCGTCCGGTACTCCCAGAAATGCCCCCAGTGCTTTCACAAAGAAGGTCTTTCCGCTGCCCAACTCTCCGGAGAGGGTCACAATAGAGCCGGGGCCCAATAAGGGCACGATGAAGTGAGCAAGATCAATGGTATCCTGCTCGCTGTTCAAATCTATTCTTTTATGCATTATTTCTCCCACCTAATATTAGAAAAGAGCCCCAAAAGACGCACCCGCATCGCGGAAATTTGCTACTCTTGGGACTCCACATTCTGCTTATTAGTCAGTCCTAATGATAGAATAAAGCAGCTTGCATTTTTGGCAAGCACTTTGATCTCCGAAAAGTGGGCAGAATCCCTGATATACATGGTCAACAAGCATTTGTCCCTCTGGATTTCGTGTAGTACTGAAGCAGATATTGTCCCGTTATCATCGAGTGACGACTGCTTAATAATAGCATGATATCTGGATCGGCACAGCGCAAACAATACTAAAGCAGAAGAAAAGCCGATGCGAACACCGGCTTTGATTTTTGTACTGGTAAATTGTTTATCTTTGAGACCGCAACTCTCTGGCTATTTGTATATAATCGGAAGCCGACATATCTTTTTCCTTATAACCGTCCTGATTGCTGGCCACAGACATGCAGCTGATCTCGCAGTGACTCTCTGTGTAGAAATTCAACTGCATCAGTGAAAGCGAATAATACCCTTGAGGTCCCACTTCTTCCACGGCATTGGCGGGGATCGTCAGGCTTCTGTCGCTGGGAGAAAGCAAGAGAAAATAGCCTTCATCCTCTTCTTCATCTCCCTTGGCATATTCATAGATTTCTGAATAAGCTTGAAAATATTGGGAGTTGTTGTTACCTTCCATGGTCCAGTTCAGTGTAGTGGCTTGAGTGGGTATATAAGGATCTGGAAATTCGATATTTGCTTTATACGGGGTTTTGATGGTACTGGAGCAGATAACTTCTTCTCCCTGTAGGAATTCTATGTCATACTCGGTACCATGGCTTAACGGTACATAGGTTTGGTACAAACCATACCCGCCGAACATATCATGTATTACGCCGTCAATCTTGATCTTGTAATCATTGCCAGATGGTTGTTCATCATATTCTCCCCACCGTATGGCTGTAATCGAAAATTCATCACTTTTCTCTGGCAAGTATAGTGCATCACTGATCATGATTTCCCAGTCATACTCTTCGTCATTGTCATCCGGCAATCCAGATACACCGCCATTGTCGTCATCTCCGATACAAGCGCTGAAGGCGAAGATCATGGCCAAGCTGAACGATACGAGTAAGAATAGTTTGCTTCTCATGTGTTCTCCTTTTTTTATTCGCACGTAGGTGCTATTATTAGTCTATTTTGAAGCTATGTACTTCCCAGCAACCGGCATCGTCTATCCACACCGATCCTTCGCTGAAGGGGGGGATCAGGATGGATATACGGCCAAAATTGACACCCGGACGCAGGAAACCTGCGCTAACAGAAAGGCTGTTCCATACATCAGCCGGTGTTTGTTTTGCTTTGAAGCGATTGGTTATCTTGCCGTTTTCTTTGAACGTGATCATCTGCATGGTGATCTGAGGAGGATTGGGGCTGTCGGTTTTCAGCTTGATGCGAGAGTAATATCCCCCATAGCGGCGTACTTTGAAGGGTTCTGAGATCAGCATGATATCCTTGTCTGAAGCCGATATATGCAGTGAGCTTTCGCCTTCAAGCGCATCGGTGGCATCTATGCGAATCTTATCGAAATCCGCACTGGCTGGCTCCACTATGATGCTCCAACCTTTCAAAGCTTCATTGGGAGAGAGGGAATATAGGGCGAATCCCGGATTTGCCACCAGATTCTTGCTTTCCCCGATATCTGCTTCGGTAAAAAGCAGCGATGAACTCACAAAACAAGAACTAAGAGTGAGGGCTAGCAATATGAGCCATAGCCACAGTTTCATTTAATAAAACCTCTTTCATTTAAATATTTCAAGATCACCGCCACCGAAATGGTATTGATCATCAGATTCGATCCGCCATAACTGATGAATGGCAAGGGGATACCCGTAGCCGGGACCAGACCGATATTCATACCGATGTTGATAAAACTCTGCAACATAAGATAAGCAAGAATGCCAGCTGAGGCAACCTTTCTTTCCTTTACCTTCAACTGATTTATGTCGTGAATGATGCGGGCAAAAAAGAAAGCAAATATAAACAGCAGAAACATCGATCCCACAAAGCCGAATTCTTCGCCGATCACCGAGAAAATGAAGTCTGTATGGTGCTCGGGCAAGAAGTTCATATTCTTCTGAGTTCCCATCAGCCAGCCCTTGCCGGTCAATGCTCCGCTACCTATGGCAATCTTGCTTTGGATTATCTGATAACCTGCTCCCAAGGGATCGCGGGTGGGGTCCATAAAGGTGAGAATGCGGTTTTGCTGGTAGTCTTTCAATCCCATCCAAAATACTGGCATAATCAATGCAATAAATACATTCGCGATACCCGCCACAGTGATTGCTACCCAGGAAAGGCGCGACCACATCAATAACAGAACCAAGAGCACAATCCACAGCAGGATAAATAGCCAATGGATGGATGCCACCACGGAAACCACCGGCGATATGATGAGCAATATGTAGAAAAGTGGAACCTCGGCTGCTATCAGCATTGCTATCAAGCTTGCCCAAAACACGAGCGTAGTGCCGAAATCCGGCTCCAGCATAATCAGGATCACCGGAGCCAGCATGATGCCAAAGCCATACAACATCTGGCGATATTCGTTCACATTCTCTTTGGAAATGTAGCGCGCTACCATCAGTATGGTAAGCAGTTTGGCACTCTCAGAAGGCTGAATATTGATTCCTCCCATACTGAACCAGCGATGCGAGCCATTTATCGCAGGAGTGAAAAGCACTAAAATTAAAGCCAGGATATTGAGTATAAAAGCGGGCAGAATCAGGATGTCGAATATGGGCATTGGGAGCTTCAATAAAAAGGCAATCATTCCCAAAGCAAGGATGGCAAAGATGATCTGCCTCCACCAAAATGCCTGTGTGCTTACCTGGTTGGAGATCACGGTGGTAGATGCGCTGAAGATGGCAACGCAGCCCAATGCAATCAGGATAAACAGAAGAGCTAGCAGAACGAAGTCGAATTTTTGGCGGTTGATCATGGCTGTACCTGCTCCGATACGGTATCCTGCCCTTCTGGGGACTGGATGGTTTCTGTCTCCTCTGCTTCGTCTGCTGATACATCCCCCTCAATCTCCGCTTCCTGTTCCTCTGCACTGCGGAATTGGGCAGGGATCTTGGCAGGACGCGTGATATTCTCGATGTTGCCCATATAGAAATCGAAGATACTGCGAGCTACCGGGGCTGCCATCGCTCCGCCACCCCCGGCGTTTTCCATGAAGACTGTTACTGCAATCTCCGGTTTATCGGTTACGATATAGCCGCAAAACCAGGCATGGGTGGTCTTGCCCATAGAGTTCTCAGCCGAACCGGTCTTCCCATATGAAGTGGCTCCGGGAACCTGAACACTGCGAGCAGTACCATTCGGAGCGTTACACACTGCCCATAGACCATCTTGAATGGCACGGAGGCTCTCAGTGTTGTTCGGAAGGGAACTTTTGTGGACGGGATTCACTTGATTGATGGTGAGCCGGCCTCTGCCAACAGTTTGTTTGAGCAAATGTGGCTGAATCCAGGTACCGTTGTTCGCAATAGCCGCATAAAAGGCATTTAGCTGGATGGGAGAGCATAGAATCTCGCCCTGTCCGATGGAGAGATTCACTTTATGTCCCTGAATACCTATTTTGGGGCCAAATCGCTGTTTGTACCAGGCTGTATCAGGGAAAAAGCCATTACGCTCATTGGGCAGATCAATCCCGGTCTGACGGCCAATATGACTTGCCAGAGCGAAGTCCTTGAATTCGTCCAGCGGCAAGCGCAGTGAAAGGTCGTAAAAATACACATCACAGGAATGCATCAGGGCTTCCACAATGTTGGTTCTGCCATGACCGCCGTGCTGCCAGCAGCGGAAGTAGCGATTACCCACTTGAAATCCGCCATCGCAGTAGCTGAGACGGGTATCTCTGGAAACTACCTTTTTGCTAAGTCCAAAGCCCCCTGTTATCGGCTTAAATACCGATCCGGGAGGGTATGTGGCATGAATCACCCTGTCAAGCATCGGCTTGCTCGCATCGTTCAGATCTGCCCATACTTCAGGACTGATTCTCTGCATAAAGGCATTGGGGTCATATCCCGGCTTGCTTACATAAGCCAGGATGCCCCCAGTTCTCACGTCACTCACTACCACAGCGCCCTTGATGTGATCCGGGAAAGCCCGATAGGCAAAGTCCTGCAGATCGTTATCTATGGTCAGAACTAAGGATAGCCCGTTGAGGGGCTCGATGAATCCCGCTTCGTCAAACAGCCCCAAAGAGCGTCCCTGAGCATCCACCTGTACTACTTCCTTGCCGTCTCTTCCCCTGAGTAGTACTTCGTAATAACGTTCCAAGCCGGTTTTGCCGATGTAGCTGTTGATGGAGTAATCTTCTTCTTTATAAAGTTCATACTCATCTTCATTTATACGCCCTACATAGCCCGTAAAATGATTGGGATATAGATAATTGCGGGTTGAGCCTATGCGAAACACCAGCTCAGGATAGTAATTGAGATACTCGCTGAGACTCAGTACAGTTTTGTATGGGATGTTGTCTGCCAAGAGTATCTCTTCGTAGGTCTTGAACCTCTGTTTGCTAACCATGTCTCTCAGTTCTTCTTCGGAGATTTCAAAGTGCCGATGGAGGAACTGAGCCAGGGAAGAGAGGTTGCGGATTTTACCGCTGGTGAGGTAGAGGTTGTGAGATGGAACGTTTTGCACTATGGGGCGGTATTTTTGGTCGTATATCTCACCCCTGGTCGCGGTAATACGGCGGATCCTTACAAAATTGCTTTCTGCCACCCGCTTGTAATGCTCTCCCTTGATTACCTGCAATCGGAATAGAGAGCCCGCCAATAGCAGGAACAACGCTGCAAGTATTATCACATAGACCTTAATGGCTTTAGTCATGTGCTACAACTATGCGCAACTTGCTGATGAACTGCATCATGGAAAAAAAGAGCAAGCTGAAGATAAGATTGTATAAGAAACCAAGCGCAGCAAGACGATACACTTTGGCGTCGAATCCCCAGGACAAGCCCTGTGCCAGCAGATAAAGCAGACTGAAGATGAGATTGGTGGAGGCAATTGCGATCAGTTTGGCTACGGTGCTATCCTGTTCGAAAGGTATCCGCAGCACATCGATAAGCACTGCCAGAAGTACAAAGAACAGGGCATGCAAGCCAAAAAGAGAAGGATTGAGGGTGTCATACATCAGGCCAATTATGAACACGACGGGCAGAGAGAGCTCCCAGGCCTGCTTCCACACAGTGTAGATAAGCCAGGGCAATAGGATAAGGGGAACTACGTTGGCTATCGCAAGTGCCGGCATAAACAGAACCTGCACATACAG
Source organism: Candidatus Cloacimonadota bacterium (assembly GCA_023228285.1). Lineage (GTDB taxonomy): Bacteria > Cloacimonadota > Cloacimonadia > Cloacimonadales > Cloacimonadaceae > UBA5456. The sequence goes on from JALOBM010000017.1 coordinate 37,316, forward strand.
TAGGAAAAGTCCACCCAGAAATACGTAGATCCCTTTTAAGATCACCTGCTCAGTCCTTGCGCCTTACGATACAGAGCGGAGTAAGTTCATCGCCCTGGCCTTGGGGATTGTCTTTCATAGCAGTCTCGATGAAGTGTTTGGATACTCCGCCGCCCCCTCCGATCATCCAGCTTCCGCCGATATCGTTGATATCCATGATCGCCACGGGATAACCGATTGCCTCTGCCAGCTCTTCAGCTACCTTCTGAGGATCTTTGGGGCCCTTGATCACGGTTTCATTGTAGGGTGGAATCGGTGAGGTGGTGGCAGCATCAACCAAAGCTGCCTGCATCCCTGCCACGCGGTAGAAATCGCCCTTGCGTCCCAACAGCTTGCCTATCGCTCCCACTGCTGCCGCAAACAGAATGCGAATGCTTCCGGTTTCGTCGATGGCGCATTGCATGCTGGATGGCGAGCGCAATCCGATGCCGTAGGGTACTTTTGCCACAAAACGACACAATACACGGGCCAGTAAGCCTATCTTGAGTTTGCTAACGGGGATGGCGCGTCCCTGAGTGATCGCCATGGGACTCTCGCTGATGGTAAGGATGTCTCCTGCTTGCATATAGGGTATAGCATACTCACGGATGATGTCCAGCATATCGTCTTCGGCGCTCAGGATACGGGTTTTAAGTGGGATTCGCACAAAGGTGTTTCCATATACCACAATTTCTGCTTGTTTAGCTGCCATAGTTTTTCCTTTGTTTTAGTATAAACACGTGTTCCAGGTTTTCAACCAGGGTGAAGGGACTGATTTCCGCACTGAGGAACAGATTGTCCGTTGATTCCTTGATGCGGCTGATCGTTCCCACTGGGTATCCCTTGGGAAACAATCTGGATAGATTGGAGCTTACAATGGTATCTCCGGTAGCAATCTCCGAGCCCAGTTTCACCATGTTCATGGAGATGATGCCTGCCACATCAGACTGTAAAATGCCTTGCACTCCGGTACGTGAGACCATTACCGGAACCTGAAAACGGGGATTGGAGAAGGGCAGAATGATGCTATAAGTATCGGTAACCGAGATGATTTTGCCCACAATGCCATTTCCGGAGATCACTGCAGATCCCGGGACGATGTTGTATGCTTTGCCCTTATTCACGATCAGGTTGCGCTCCTGGAATTGACCGGAATAGCCAATTACCTCTGCCAATTCGAATTCTGTATCTTCAGTATTGAAACTGATGGTCGCCACACCGGTATATTCCCTCAACTGGTTTTGTAGCGAAAGGTTTTGCAGAGTGCTCTCGGTCAATCTGCTGCGTAGGATAAAGTTGTCTTCACTCAGCTTGCGATTACTCTCGATGGTCTTCAAGGAAGATACAAAAGGGAAGAAGATAGTCTTGCCAAAAAAAGACGCTTTAGCAGCGCGCAGATCATTGTCTCCGATCAGCATAACGATCGATATTATGACAAGAATCGCCGGCATTATGTATCTTTTAATCCTCATCCGTGATTAATCCCCGGGGCTGTATACAGATTTCAGCGCTGCAATAAGGGCAGGACTGCGCTGAAATCCCTTTAATCTTCAATTTTCTTGATTAGTACCTGGCGATAGCGTTCCACATCGTCCAAAACCGTTCCTGCACCTTTCACCACACATTCCAGCGGATCGGGCACCACATGTACAGGCAAATCCACGGTCTTGCGTATCTTTTCATCCAGACCTTTCAGCAAAGCACCTCCACCTGTCAGGAAGATACCGCGCTCGGCAATATCTGCGGAAAGCTCCGGCGCAGTGCGCTCAAACAAGCGCTTGATGGCGTCTATCATAGTAGTAACTGTTTCCGAGATGGCTTCGCGGATCTCTTCAGAAGATATCTTGATGGTAACCGGATATCCTGATACAATGTCCCGACCGCGCACATCCATGCATAGCTCTTCCTTCAGGGGATAGGCGCTGCCGATGGTGGTTTTGATCTTCTCGGCAGTCTGAATGCCAACGTGCAGATTGTTCTTTTTGCGCAGATAGCTGATGATGTCTGTATCGATCTTATCTCCTCCCATGCGGATACTATTGTGTACCACAATGTGTGAAAGCGAGATAACCGCGATCTCGGAAGTACCGCCGCCGATGTCCATCACCATATTACCACAGGCTTCGTCTATGGGCATATCCGCCCCGATAGCCGCAGCTACCGGCTCTGAGATCAGAAACACTTCCCTGGCCCCGGCATGCAAGACACTGTCCCGAACCGCACGTTTTTCCACTTCAGTAATACCGGATGGAACGCAGACGATCACCCTAGGGCGCACCAATAGACGCTTTTTTTGCGCCCGCATGATCAGATTGCGCAACATCAATTCGGTGACCTGGAAATCGGCAATAACGCCATCCTTGAGGGGCTTGATCACCCTTACTTCATCTGGATTTTTGCCCAGCATCACTTTAGCTTGCTGGCCGATGGCGATGATCTTTCTGCTGTCCGTAGATACAGCCACCACAGAGGGTTCGTCGATCACCACTCCACTATTCTTCTTATATACCAAGGTGTTGGCGGTACCCAAATCTATCGCTATGTCATTGGTCATCATGCCGAAAAAGTCAAATAAAGACATCCAGTACCTCTTTTCTAAAAAGCAAAATTGACGGTTCTGAGCTAGATAAACTACAAAAAACCTATATTTTCACAATTCTTGGACTCTCTATAGATGTCAAGCAAAAAGATAGAACTACCCATGCAGATAATACTAAGTTGAATAAAATCACAAAACGATGTGGAAAGATATCAACACATTACATTTATTCTGGACAATGTGCATTTTTATGTTTACAATTAATAGCAAGTTAGATATGAGTGTGACCTTATCCCCGAAATTTACACCAGCAGAAGAGTGACACATGGGTCAGCAACAGCCGTTTTTTCTGATCAAAAAT
>JALOBM010000018.1 GCA_023228285.1 Candidatus Cloacimonadota bacterium
TACACTCTGATTGGTGAAGAATTCTATGCAGCCAGTGCCTATCTTTCCCGTAACCACGACATGGTGAGCATGTTGAAGGCTCAGGACTACTTCAAGCTGTTCATCATCCTGGGTATTATTGTGGGCACTGTGCTTTCCACCCTCAATATCAGCGGTTTCATACATATGTTCCCGCTTGAGTAAGGAGGATTATTATGGTGAAGATACCTACTTCCACTCTAAAGCGCTTGCCCCAGTATCTGGAAGTGTTGAAACGCTTGAAAAAAGCCGGACTGAAGGAAGTATCTGCCACGAAGATATCCGTCTTTGCAGACATCCATCAGACCTTGGTACGCAAAGATGTCTCCTTCACAAACATCAGTGCCAGCAAGACCGGGTATCAGATCGGTCCCTTGCAAAAAGCGATTGAGGATCTATTGAATTGGAGCGACACCTCCATCAGCTATTTGGTGGGTGTGGGGCATCTGGGCAGCGCACTCTTGGGATATCAAGAGTTTTCACAACGCGGACTCAGTATTGTCGCAGGCTTTGACAGCGATCCCGAGAAGATCGGCAAGAAAGTGCATGGAGTACCGGTGTATTCGGCTCTGGATTTCACAGCTATGGCCCAAAAGGATAAGATTCGCATCGGCATCATCACCGTGCCTCCGGATAGCGCGCAACTGATTGCCGACATCATGGTTCACAGCGGTATCAAGGCGATCTGGAACTTCACTCCGCACAAGATCATTGTTCCGCCGGATATCATTGTGGAATATGTGGATATGTTCTCATCGCTGGCAGTGCTTTCCCGTCGCCTGGCAGAACAACACTAACCAAATTCCTCCGGATGGAATTTGTTTCCTCCAGAAATCAAGCAGCATAGCCTGTTTGGGGCTATATTAGTACAGAATAAAGACAAATAGAGGTATTAAAAACATGGCTCTGGATTATCAACAAATTATGGATAAAGTCAGCGCTCCTAAAGCTGAGTGTATTGCGCTGATCGAGAAGTTACGCTTAGTCAGCATCCCCGCTGATGCCCCCTTGGCAGAGTTCTTTACTTACTATCGCCATATTGCCCTGAGATCCTGGGATGTTGTAAGTATGCTTGACCGGGATCCGCATTTGAAAAAGACTCCTCTGAAAGAACTGGAAGCCTTAAACAGAGATTTGTATGACAGCTTTGAGCCGGGAAGCGGGTACGACAATTCGATTCTGAATCCGGATTATGCACACAAGCTTTATGGAGCACAGATTGGCCCCTTCCTCAGCGCCATCTTCTCCTCCGCCTGGACTATCCGTCGCAACGGCATTGATGGTGATTATGTAAGCATCCGCTGCTGCCTGAATCTGTTCTTCTCCTTGCTGGAAGCTCCGGATAAAAGCAATTATGATGCCCTGTTGAGCATATATAAACAAGAGCTCATGAAAGATCATGAACTAAAGATTCAAGCTTCGTACGTGCGCCGTTTTTCACCTCAAAACGACTATTTCTACAATGTAGTACATGATGCTGATCTCGACGATATTCGTTACATGTACCGCTATTGTGCGTACCTTAGTAAGTACGACATGGAGATGGCGGAATTCATCGCTGCCTATCCGCCCCAAGAACTGGCTGCTATTGCCAGATTTATGGTAAAGAGCTGGGTGGATGGCTTCGTACGTGCCAAGAAGGATTACAAAAAGAAGCAATACGCAAACCTGATGATCCCCATAGGGATGGAAGCTCTGGGACGCCTGATCATCGACGAATTGGAAGCAATTGGCATCAGCGCTTTGGTACCCCAGCTACAAGGTACCGGTTTGAATCGGCAATATTCTTACGATCATCGCTACGATTCCGCGTTATTACTGGATCGGGATTATGTGGAGAAGTCGCTTACTATCGCCAAAAACACCATGGAAGAGATGAAAGACATCATCGCCCAGCAAGCTGGTCCCATATACGTGGAACTCTTTGGTGAGACTCCCTTCAGTCCTGTGAATAAAAGCACCACTTTAAAGCTGAGTGATGAGCAACAGCAGCTAATGCGTGAGTATCAGGCTCGTAGCGGGCAACTCTATTATTCATATTACAAAAGGGATGAAGCCAGTTTTTCCATTATCGCCTTCCCTTCCACCGAGATCGGCGACAAATTCCCGGAGATCTTCGCCGATACCCTGCGCATCAACCTGCTGGACAGCAAGCATTATGCCAGAATCCAACAGAAGATCATCGATGTGCTGGATACTGCCCAATACGTTCATGTAAAGGGCAGGGGCAACAACCGCACCGATATCAAAGTGCAGATGCACCCTCTGAAAGATCCCTCCCGGGAGACCCTCTTTGAAAACTGCGTGGCAGACGTCAATATCCCTGTGGGTGAAGTGTTTACTTCTCCTGTTTTGAAGGGCACATCTGGTGTGTTGCACGTGGAAGATATCTACCTGGGCAATCTTCGCTATTTCAACCTGGAGATCAGCTTTGAGGACGGCTGGGTAAAGGACTATTTCTGCACAAATTACGATGACCCCGAAGAAGCAAGGAAATATGTGTATGAAAACCTGCTTTTGCCTCATAAAACCCTGCCCATCGGCGAATTTGCCATTGGCACCAATACCGCGGCCTATCAGATGGCCAAAAAGTATGACATCATGGCTCTCTTGCCCATCCTGATCATAGAAAAGATGGGTCCGCACTTTGCCATCGGAGATACCTGCTTCAGTCATGAAGAGGATTCCCCGCATCCCAGTTTTGTAAATGGCAAGGAAATGATCGCAGTGGATAACGAACAATCTGCCAAACGTAGGGATGACCCCGTAAACGCTTATCTGATGCATCATACAGATATCACTCTGCCCTACGAGATGCTGGGCTTTATCTGCGCAGTGAAAGCCGACGGCAGCAGCACGGATATTATACGGGACGGCCGCTTCGTAGTGCCTGGAACCGAGGAATTGAATATCCCGCTTGCCGAGATGGAATAGGGATTTATCCCTTACACCATCTATTTTGATAGATGGGTATCCCCCAGCCACAGCTCCACCGCCAAGCTGGTGTTGATAAAGTGAGGAAGAAGCAATGAAAAGAATTGTTTGTATCCTCACAGCCCTCTTAACACTTAGTCTTCTTGCTGCAGCCCCGGTGGTCTCGAACGTTGTGGCAGCCCAATCGGGAGATGTGATATTGATCAGTTATCGCCTTTCTCATCCGGACAATCTTCCCTGTGAAATCCAACTTCTGGTGTCAAACGATGGCGGAGCCAGCTATGCGATAATCCCCGAATCCCTCAGTGGAGATTTTGGTACTGTAGCGGCGACCAGCGACGGCGCTCAATATCGGATTTTATGGAATTACGTGCAGGATGAAATGATAGACGGTGATAGTTACCGCGTAAAAGTGATCGCTAATGATGAAGCGGGTGAAGTAGCAGAACCTGTCTTCGTTCCTGCCGGTGGAACATACGACGATGAGGTCAGTGTAACTATTGTCTGCACAACAGATGATGCCACGATTTATTATACAATAGATGCCAGATAAATCCTTGGGGATATCCCAATAATTTTGGTTTACGTGTTTGTCGTAATGCCAATTAGAATCATAATTGCTAAGTGAAAGAGTCTTTGCAATTGTAAAGATGAAGCATGGTTTCCTCCGTTCTCTTCGGTACAGTAAGGGGGCGGAAGAACTTTGTATATTGTGCCGGTCGGTGATTTTCAGACATCCATACATGGATTTACTTTATGCGGTTGGCACAAAGCACTTTATTCTCACTCTCACTGTAACCACTTTGTTTCAAGCTGTGCCGAAGGAGATATCATCGGGTCATCATCGAGTGAGCACTGCTTTATAACGCCTTGATATCCGGTTCAAACCTGCTTTATCAAGAGAGTATGAATTGGACTTCCAGTAAGCCGAATGACATCATAATGCTGCCATCCCACTAAAAAAAGATATGATTAAACTTTGTCCAAATCAAAAGCTTGACATATAAAGCAGTTGCTATGGAATGCAATCTGCTTAGAATTAACCTTTATTACGCAGATGTTTTTATGGAGGTATAGATGCGCCTTAAATGCAGAGCGCTCCTGATATTCATCCTATTGATGAGTGTATCGATCGTGGCACAAACGGTTACCTTTAGTATATCGGAGAACATCCTGAAACCGGGAGACAAGGGGTTCATCCGGGCAAAACTGGATATTCCCGCAGACCGCAAGCAAAGTGTGGATCCCAAAGACAATCCTTACCTTTTCCTGGAAGCTCAGCATCCGGATCTGGAGATTGGGGAAATGATCCTGCCCAAACCCACCAAGGTAGTATCTGCCACAGAATGGAAATATTATCCGCAGGTTACGCTCAGCTTGCCATTCACCGTGAAGCCCGCTGCCACACCGGGAGTAAAAACCCTGAAAGCTCTGATGAGCTACAATCTCTGTTACGATAGTGGCATGTGTGATCCTCCGGAAGAGCAGGAAGGCAATATACGCTTTGAGATAGTTCAGCCGATCACTCCGGACATGATCGAAGAGGGCCCGATCTCCGTAACTCAGATGGCCGGCACCACGCCTGAACAGGATGCTGCTGAAGCGGGTAAAAACGAAGATCACGCTGTTCAAAGCATGGATGATGCATCTGCAGCAGATGGTTCCCCCACTCAGGATAACCTTCCCGAAGCAGGGATTGCCTGGCAAGAAGTGCTGAAATATCTCCTCTTTGCATTCCTGGGAGGCTTGATTTTGAATATTACGCCTTGTGTATTGCCAATTCTGCCTATCCGCATCATGGCGATCGTGAATCAGGCGCAAAAGGACAGATCAAAAGTGTTCAAACATGTGATGGTATATACTGTGGGAGTGCTGATCTCATTTGCCATCCTTGCTGCTATTTTCATCGGTATTCAGGCTGCAGGGCAATCTGCCGGCTGGGGCACACAAAACCAGAATCCTTATTTCCAGGTTGCGCTGATGGCGATCGTCTTTGTGTTTGCACTATCACTATTGGGAGTCTTTGAGATCACTGCACCGGGTATGAATGCGGCAAATAAAGCTACTTCCAGGGGAGGCTATGGTGGCAGTTTCTTTGGCGGGATCTTTGCCTTTTTGATGGCGATATCCTGCACAGGCCCCTTCCTGGGTGCGGCGCTGCCTTTTGCCATGAAGCTTCCTCCTACGCTGATCATGGTGTTTTTCCTGATGATAGGTTTGGGCTTTGCCTTTCCCTTTATCCTGATCGGGATGTTCCCCAAAGCACTGAAGATAATACCAAAACCTGGGGATTGGATGGTGCTGTTCAAAGAACTGATGGGCTTTGTGCTGTTGTGGCTGGTATATACTATGCTCAAGACCACTCTCGCTCTCACCAGCGGTGCGTATCTGGTTAATGTGGTGCTATACCTGCTTATTGTTGGCTTTGCCGTGTGGTTATACGGCAAATTTGTACGCTTTGAATACAGCCGCGCCACGCAATGGATTTTCAGCATTCTGGCGCTGGTAATCATTGTGGCAGCTTCGTGGTATTTTCTGCCCATCAAGGAAGAGCATCTGGCGGTAGAAACTGTGGCTCCTGTCGGCGACGAAAAGCTGCAATCGCCACATGCCCCGGAAGGCTGGTATGTCTTTAGTCCCGAATTGCAGGCAAAATTGCTTGCAGAAGGCAAGACAGTGTTTCTGGATATTGGTGCAGAGTGGTGTAAAAATTGCAAAACAAATGAGAAGACAGTGCTTTTCACCGAAGACATGATGCAAGATTTTGCCGCTAACAAGGTAGTACTACTAAAAGGCGATTTTACCAAAAAAGATCCTGTGCTATTGGAGTGGATTACCGGTCACGACCGTTTGGGAGTTCCCTTCAACGCACTATATATTCCGGGTCAGGAACCAATTGTGTTCCCGGAATTGGTAAGTAAAAACATGATTCGGGAAGCCCTGAAGAAAGTACCGAATTGAGGAACAAAAAATGAAACTGAAGATAGCGATAATAAGCCTCTTTGCCCTGTTGTTTCTGCTAAGCGCTTGCGACAGATATGAGCACAATTTCAGCAAATTACCTACTGGTGACGTCGATGATTTGGAAGAATTTGTGCAATCTATCGACTACAGATTTGCCATGCTGAACAGCGACAACTTCTCCCTCGTGGAAGCTCTGTATGCTGAAGACTATATTCACAACGGTGTAAGCAAGGGTGAGCGTCTGGCGTGGATTGAAAGTTTCTTGGATGTACCCGGCGTAAGCTTTGAGGTATCCGATGTGGAGCTGAATAGTATAACTTATGAAATTGGCCTGGTAAATTGGCGCTTGAAGATTTTAACACAGGATACCAGAACGGTCCTGGCCGATAGCCTGTTCGTTGGTGACCAGGCTAAGTACGAAGATGGGATATATTTATTGTATGGCAACAGGGTTTGCATCCAGGATAATCCCAAACAGCTGGTAATAGCCGAATACTTCACCTTTGATAGTTGTCCAAATTGCCCTGTTGCCGAGGCAAAACTAAGCATGATGCAACAGACCCACCCCAATTTTATCTATCTGGAACATCACATTACCAATGCCTTACTGGTGCCAGATAACGATACACCCAGCTACTACAGTGCCTATAGTGCCCCTACTGCGGTATTTCAGGGTATGAGTAAAGTGGTGGGCAGCGCAGCAGAGCAATTGCAACTCTATGATAATTTAGTGAATAACTTGGTTAATGAAGATCAGAGCATAGAGTATGAACTGCAAGACATCAGCTACGATAGTAATGAAATCAGAGCCAAGGTTATATTGACTGCTTCCCCGGAAATGGATATTAATGATATGTATCTGAATTACGTAATCATCACCGATGAAGTGAGTCAGACCAACGTGAACGGCGATCCTTTGCACAATGTGGTCCGCGCCGTGGGAAGAAGTCCCTTGACCGCATGGGATATGCAACATGGAGTGTCAATCAGTTTGGGTACTTCAGACCCTATGCCTTCCAATTATAAACTGGTGGTATTTGCGCAATATCGCCCCCAAGTATTTATTAATGAATCACGCATTTATGGCGGGATTGTCCACACTGTATCTTCAAAATGAAGGAGAAGAAAATGAGAAAGATATTGACCCTTTTAGCCATGTTAATCATTATTATGCCGGTATTTGCGGGAAAGATGCCGGATTTTAAGCTTTCGGATATGAGTGGTAAAGACATCAGCTTGGAATCGCTGTTGGGCAGAGGCCCCGTAATCATAGATTTCTGGGCAGACTATTGCAAACCCTGCAAAGAAGCGATGCCTGCACTAAATACGCTTGCCGAGAAATATGAGGACATCACTGTGGTGATGATCTCCATCGACGCACCCAAAGCTCAGGCCAGGGCAAAAAGCTATCTGAAAAGCAAAAACTTCAAGTTTGTTACTCTTTTCGATCCGGACAAAAAGCTGGCCAAACAGATGAATGTGGTAAATCCTCCGCACAGCTTTATGCTGGATAACACCGGCGAGATAGTCTACTCTCATGTGGGTTTTGAAGCAGGTACAGAAAAGGTCTATGAGGGACACATCAGAAACATGCTGGGCTTGAAGGACGAGGCTGAGCATGGTCAGCACAAGCATGGTGAAGATGGAGAACATAAGCATGGAGAGAATGGAGAGCACTGCGGAAATTGCGGAAATCACGCAGCAGAGGAAAAATAGATGAAGTGGAAGCTTGTAATCATACTTGTCTCCATGATGCTACCGCTGTTGGCACAAAACACCTTGCAGATAAACGGCATCAATGAAGCGGAATTTGTATATCGCACAGCGGAAGACTCTCTGAACGCATACTTCTCCGATGAGTTTGGTTTCAACCTGGCCTATCGTGATTTCAACTTTGGTATGAAGTTCATCAGCGATCTGCCCAAGTATTCCAATGAACAAACCCAATTGATGGACGAGATCGATCCCAATCGCCTTAGTGTGGAATGGGAAGAACTATATGCGGGCTTTTCCCGTGAGAATTTCAGCATCCATGTGGGCACAACCGAAGAGACTTTTGGCAATGGTATTGTGTTTCGCAGTTTCAAAGACCTGGAGTTCGATGAGGATCACCGTTTACAGAGCTTTTTGATGCGTTATGACGGCGCTTTGAAGCTGAAGGGTATCTATGGTGCCATAGACAGTGAAACTAACGCCAGCCGCTATGATATTGCTTATGGTGCTGATGCTGAATATCCCCTCTTCGCGGGGCTTCGTCTGGGTGCCTCAGCAATGGCGTTTCGTAATCTGAACCCTATGAACACATACAGTTACCAGGATGTATTCGGCGGTAGAATGCATTATTCAACAAGCTCTTTGGAAGGATTTGGCGAATATGCATTGAGCAAGCGCTATAAATCTGACTTGATTCAACAAGGTCATGCCGCTTATGCAAATGTGGATTACTATGTGAGTGACCTTCAGTTTGGTGCTGCATACAAGAACTACCTGGGTTTTGATTATCGGCAAAACGACATCCCCTTGGCAAACTATCATGGAGAAACACTTGCCGATGTATCGGCCAGCGGAATGGATGAAGAAGGCTGGCAGGCACGCGCAGCATACGCACTGTTTGACAACTATTATTTCAGTGCAGATTATGCAGAGGCTTGGGACAGGTCTGAAGATAGAAGGATGAACGACCTGTATGTGGCGCTGGACATGACTCTCGGCTCGGGCTCTTACCAGGTTGCATGGTCTCAGATCGAAAAGGTGGATGACGGCCTGAGTGCATGGCAAAAAGAGTATTATCCCACATTGGCTGGGGATATGCGCTTGTTTGGCCTGCCCGTTCATATAAAGGGAGAGTTCAAAGTGATGGAAAAGCGGAAAAATGAAAAAGAAACCGAGCATTACGAGCCTCAGATTCAGGCGGATTTTGCCCTGGACAAGCTGTCCGTATCGTTGGGATTACAGAGTTGGTGGGAAGAATTCGATACTGCTATAGACAGCAAATACAATCCCAATATCGAGCTGAAGTATCCGCTCTTCACACATAGTGACCTGGTAGTGTTTGCGGGTAAGGAACAAGGCGGAAAGGTTTGTCGCAATGGCGTTTGCAAGTTTGTAGCGCCGTTTGAAGGGATCAAAGCCGAACTTACTACCAGATTTTAGGAGAGAAGATGAAAAAAGCACTATTGTTGTTTGTAATAGCCGGAACTGCACTATTGAGCGCGCAGATGGCGCCATATTATCCCACTACCAGCATGGTGGAGAACTTCGGAGCCAGTTGGTGCGAGGCGTGTGAGTTTGCTCAACAGGGTTTGGATGTCATTGAAGCCGAAGTGAATCCCGGAGAGATAATAATCCCGCGCTTGCTTACCGAGAGCGGGCCATATAGCAATCCTGAGATAGCTGCCAGATTTCAGCACTATGAAGTATTGGGCTATCCTGCAGTTATCTTCAACGGAAAAATCCGGGTAAATGGATCGGATGAACCGGTGATGGATGGCAGCCTCTATCGAGAAGCGCTGAATCAATTCCGTTATCTGGGTTCACCCCTTAAAATGACGGTGGAAAGCTATGACCACAACTCTGGTAACTACTCTTTCAAGGTAATCATGGTGAACGATGAGATCGCTATAGCCGATGCTGAAGTGGTCTTTTACCTGGTGGAAGACAATCTGCCGGAAGATCTTACCCGGATTGTCCGTACGGTGCAAAGCCAACCAATCAGCATTGCCGGAGCGGGAAATTTTCAAGTCTTCAATTTCAGCATTGTACCCGATCCAGCTTGGAATCTGGCTAATGTGTGGGCTACGGCCTTTGTGCAGATGCCGCAGAATACCATCCTTCAAGCCGTAAGCACTCTACCGCAACCGGAGCATCAGATCCGGGTGGCAGTGCCCTTTGACCTGAAGTTGAGTTCGGAAGTAACGGGCGACTTCTTTTCACCATATTTCCATGTGTTCAACCTGGGTCCGGCGGCTACTTTGAACATCCATGTTGAGATTCTAAATGCGCCGGAAGATTGGTATATAAACTATTGTGACGAAGAGGGGGCTTGTCTGCCGGGATCCATGACTGTCCCGCACTCCGTTGACGAAAACGGGCACAAAACCTTTGATCTGAACATCCAGGCAAACAGCGAAGGCAGAGCTTTCTTTGACTTTGTAATAGAAACAACTGGAGCTGAGCCCTACCGCATACCTTTCGAATTGACAGTGGGAGAGGTGAGTGCGGATGATCCACTAGCGGTACCAAGCGCTATTACCGTGCAGAAAGCGTGGCCCAATCCCTTCTCGGATATACTTAGCTTTGATGTGTACAATGTGAAAGCGGGAAGCTCCTCAGGGATCAGCATCTACAATGCGCGCGGACAAAAAGTGAGCAGTCTGAAGCTGGACAACCTGCAAGAAGGATTGAACCAAGTGTCTTGGGATGCCGGGGACTTGCCTTCCGGGCTTTATTTCTACAAAACTGGAGCTGGAGCAAAGAGCGGGAAGATACTTAAAATCCGCTGATCATGGACGGAAACATACTATCTGCCTTTGGGCTGACTCTTTTGGCAGGTTTATCCACGGGGATCGGATCCCTGATGGCATTTACTTCCAAAAAGTTCAGCCCAAAGTTTCTCTCTGCAGCCCTGGGGCTCTCTGCGGGAGTGATGATCTATGTGAGTTTTGTGGAGATCTTTCCTAAGGCGCAAGAGTCTCTAGCAGCAGTCTATGGGGATAAAATGGCGCAATGGTATAGCATTATTGCCTTCTTTGCGGGGATGGGCATTATTGCCCTTATCGACTTTCTGGTGCCGTCCTACGAAAACCCCCATGAAATGAAGTACATGGACTGTGTGCAGAAGAAAGCTGCGATACCGGATGAGAAGAAGCTGATGCGGATGGGCCTGTTTTCAGCATTGGCGATAGGGATACACAATTTCCCCGAGGGACTTGCCACCTTTATGGCAGCAGTGAAAGATCCGGCTTTGGGCATCAGTATCACCATCGCAATCGCTATTCACAATATCCCGGAAGGAATAGCGGTATCCGTGCCGGTCTATTACTCCACCAAAAGCCGCAGGAAAGCCTTTTTCTATTCTTTCCTGTCGGGGCTTTCAGAGCCGGTGGGCGCTCTTATCGGCTTTCTATTGCTGAAGACCTTCATCACCGCTGCTGCCTTTGGTTTGGTCTTTGCTGCAGTGGCGGGGATCATGGTCTATATATCTTTGGATGAGCTTTTGCCCACCGCAGAGGAGTATGCCGAACACCATGTGGCGATCACGGGATTGATAGCCGGGATGCTGATCATGGCTGTGTCTTTAGCTTTATTCTAATTGTATTAGCACATGCCGATAGAATAATCGCGAATTAAACAAGGCGAAGAGGAGAAAAGAGAGGTCGGAACAAAATATCTTTACAATTGGCATCTTTTTGGCATATAATAAATATGAGTATTTGTCTTCAGTTTACATAATGCCAAAACACAAATGCTTTATATTGTGGTTATTCGCGTGATGTTCTTGTGTTTGAACACGTTAACATCAGTAGTAAGTCATTTATTTATTCAAGACAAGGAGATACGTTATGAACCTTAACAAGTTGTTGCTGATAGTCCTGATCTTGTCATTGGGAACTTTCAGCGGTCTTTTTGCCCAAGTGAACATAACCATTGGTGATGGCACTGGTTCCAATACCACAACAGGTGCTCCCACACCTTATGGCACATTCTACAAGAACTTCCATCAACAGTTTTTGTACAGGGTTTCAGAGATCGAAGACGCTGGAGGTGGAGCAGGCCCGATTAACTCCCTTGCTTTCAACGTTATTAATTTGAACAATTGTACGGCAATGCCGAACTTTTCCATCAAGATTAAAACCACTACGCAAACAGAGCTGACCACCACTTTCGAAGTAGGTGAATACACGGAAGTATTTTTCCAGAACGATTTTATGCCTGTTGCTGGTATGAATGTACACACTTTTAACACTCCCTTCCAATGGGATGGAGCTTCAAACATCATTGTTGATATCATTACTACCTTGATTCCAGGGAGTTATGCTCAGAATGCATCCGTTCAGTTAACTGAAACAGGATTTAATAGCTCCTTGCGTTATCAGAGCGATAGCATTGATGCCAGCACTTCAGCAACGGGTACTTTGAGCATGAATCGCTCGAACGTAACCTTCAATATGACAGCGGTTCAAGTAACAGATCCTCCGAATCCGGCAAACATGATTTCACCGGCGGATGGTAGCACCATTTTATCCAATAGCGCTTCTCTGATCTGGTCTTCCGGTGGCGGAATTCCCAGTGGCTACAAGGTGTATTTTGGCACCACAAATCCACCTCCTTTCGTAGAAGATATCGGTTTCAACTACATTTATGACGTTGCAGACCTTTTGGGTGAAACTACGTACTATTGGCAGATAGTTCCCTACAATACTATCGGAGATGCCACCAACTGCCCTGTGTGGAGCTTCAGCACCCTGAGGGCAAACCAATTGGCTGAAAGCTTTGAAAGCACTGTCTTCCCGCCCGTTGGATGGGCAAACGGGAGTACCGGGAACTGGACTCGCAGTACTTCTACTCCGCTGTTCCATGGCGTTGCTCATGCCTACAAATTTACTTCAACTACCCTTGAATACTATCTTTCTACTCCTATGTTGAGCGTTGTCGCAGGCGATAGCTTCGAATTCTATACCCGCGCTACAAACACTTCGCAGGTCTTGAGAGTAGGTTATTCCACCGATAGAGTGCAATGGACTCAGATTGGCGGGGACATTACTTATGCCGCTACAGGTATTTGGTATCCCGTGAACATAGACCTTAGTACTTTAGCGGGCAACAACTATTATTTCGCATTCATAACTCCTCTCGCCACCTCAACTGGCAGTATTTATGTGGATCATGTGATTGGTCCCGATTTAGCTTCGTTAGCCCCGGGAGCGCCTATATTGACGGCTCCTGTAGACGAAGCGGTGGATGTGAGCAACTTCCCCACTCTTTCCTGGACAGCCGCCCTTACCGGAGGTGTGCCAAATGAGTATAGCATTTATCTGGATGCAAACCCCAATCCTACTACATTGATTGGCACATCTGCGACTACCAGCTATACTCTGGAAACTGCATTGACATATAGTACTCAATACTACTGGAAAGTTGTAGCCAGCAATGATGCTGGAGCCAGCGAAGCCAGTGAGGTATTCAGCTTTACCGTGTTGGATAATCCCACTATATCCACTTTCCCCTGGATCGAGGATTTTGGTACTGTTACAGGCGATTGGCCGGTGTTGAACTGGACCCAACTGAGCGGAATATTCCCCACTGTAGATGGTACTAGTACACAGTGGTACAGAGACGAATGGCTAAATGGGCCCACCGGAAACAACGCTGCCAAGATCAATATCTATGGAACCACTCGCAAGGGCTGGCTGGTAACTCCTCCCGTAGCACTTCCTGATGGGGGCTACGAGCTGAAGTTTGATCTGGGATTGACCGATTATGCCAATAGCGATCCCATCGAAGATCCTACGTCTCAGCAGGATGATAAATTCATCGTAGCCATGAGCGATACTCCAAATATGAGCAATCCCGTGACTCTGCGCGAATGGAATAACACCGGTAGTGAATATGTGTACAACCAGATTCCACATACTGGAACCGAAGTAACCTTGTACTTGACCGGAGTATCCGGAACCAAATACTTTGCTTTCTATGGTGAATCAACCGTATCCGGAGGGGACAACGACCTCTTTGTGGACAATGTACAGGTACGCCAGACTCCTACTGGTCCCGTGTTCACGATCAATCCCACTGAACACGACTTTGGCACTGTACTTGTGGGAGCAGCTCCCAGCAGAGAGTTCTTGGTCTCAAACACCGGTATAGGTGCGCTTACCATCAATAGTATAGATCTGACCGGTGACCAGTATTTCACGCTGAGTGGCTTACCTACTCTGCCTCTCGTTTTGAATATCGGCGAGTCATTTGTTTTTAGCGCCGTTTACGCTCCCACCGCTGAAGGTGAACACGCGGCGACCATAACCATTATCGACAACCTGGGCAGGACTACTCATACAGTACCTCTTCAGGGCGAAGGTTTTGATGCCACCATTACTACTTTGCCTGCCAGTGAGAATTGGGATACTGCCGTAGTTCCTGATTTCCCCTTGGGTTGGAGCACAATATATAATGCCACCACCACCTCGGCTTATCTGAGAACCAGCACCACCTCTCCATATAGCACGCCCAATTGCGTGCAGATGGCAAATTCCAGTGACGCAAACGCACAACTGTATCTGATATCACCTCCTGTAAGTACCGAAATACCGGTGAACGGACTTCGCGTAAGGATAATGGCAAAAGGAGGCACAAACTATGTGCTGGATGTCGGTACAATGTCCAATCCTGCCGATGCGGCGACCTTTGTACTGGCTCAGCAGTTAAACGTAGTATCCAACTGGAATGAATATGTGGTGAACCTCACCAACCACACTCCAGCAGGTCAATTCATCGCTGTCAGACACGGCTTGGGCGCTACTAATCACACCATTTACATTGATGATGTGAGCTTGGAGCTGATCGCGGCAAACGATCTTGCTGCTGTGAACATAACTGGAAACAGCACACCTCCGGTGAATACCGAGGTTACTTATAACATCAGTATTTACAATAATGGTACGGCATCACAGAGCACATATCAGGTAAAACTGTTCAATTCCAGCGATGTGGAGCTGAGTTCTGCAGCAGGAATTACAGTTGCTCCCGGCGCTACCGTGGAAGTTCCTGTTAGCTGGACTCCTACCGTGGAAGGTCTGGTTACTTTGTATGGAAAGGTAGTCCTTGCCGGCGACGTGAATCCTGATAATGACAGAACTGCAGACATGGGAGTAAACGTTACTGCCGAAGATGTGTTTATAGTGGAGGTTGGTAACGGGACTGAAGTGAATGGCGAGACAGCTGCACCTACACCTTACGGAACATATTACAAGAACTTCCGTCAACAGTATCTCTACACTGCTGCTGATTTGATTGCTCACGGATGTGTACCCGGGATGATCTATGCCCTGGCCTTCAATGTTCAGGATGTTAGAACCTGCTCAGCCATGCCGAACTACAGAATCCGCCTGAAGAACACTACCCAAACCGAGCTCAATACTACATTCGAAGTCGGCGAATACACACAGGTATGGCAACATCCAAACTTCCTGCCTCAAAACGGCTGGAATATGCACGTATTTACCACTCCTTTCCTCTGGGACGGTGCTTCGAACGTGATCGTGGATATCCTCACCGATCTTATTCCCGGCGGCTACACCAGAAACGCTGGAGTTTACTATACTCCTACCTCCTTCAACAGTTGCCTGCGTTATCAGAGTGACAGCAGTCCGGCAGATCAAGCTACAACCGGTTCACTCTCTCTAAATCGTGCCAATACCAGGTTCTACCTGAATGTGGAAGACATGGGCAGCCTTACCGGTACTGTAACCGAAAACGGTAATCCGCTCAACAACGTTACTATTACGATCGAAGATACGGTGTTCAATACCACTACAAACAACAATGGTATTTACACCTTTACCCATGCACCGATCGGGACTCACACGGTAACAGCCACTAAAAACGGATATACTCCAGTTAGTCACACTGTTACCATCAATGTGGATCAACAAACCGTTCAGGACTTTGCGATGACCGGTACTCCTGAGATCAGTATCAGTCACACGGAATGGAATTTTGGTGACATTAACCTGGGCGGTTCTGCCAGCCAGGACTTCAGCATCACAAATATTGGCGGTGGCAACCTTGGTATCGAATCGATCACGATATCCGGAAGTGCTACCTTCGTACTTAGCAATCTTCCAGCTTTACCGACGGATCTGCTGAACGAAGAAGCCATAGTCTTCACGACCACCTATACACCAAACTCACTCAACGATGATACCGCAACCATTACCATTGTCGATGATCAGGGAACCCGCCATGTGTTTGGCAGCATGAATGCGAATGCTACAGCCAAAAACAGCATCGGAAATCGCTCGAACAATCTCAACCGCGAAAGTCACACCATCTTGCTTAGCGGAACAGGCGTGAACGATATTACCATCGGCGCTGGAGACCAAGAAGCATACATCCCGTTGAACTTCTTCTACAACAACTCTCTCTTTGAGACTATCTATACCGTAGAAGAAATGAACGGCTTCGTAGGAATGATCACCGGTGTAAGGTTCTACACAAACTTCAACAGCGCTCATCCAGATAAACCGGCAAAGATATGGCTTGGTTCCACTACTCAGACAGATCTGACTGCAGGTTATATCCCTTCCACAAACCTGACTCTTGTGTTTGACGGAACGATGAGTTATCCCGCCGGTGAAGGTGTAGTAACTTTCGAATTTCCAGAATACTACATGCACTTGGACGGTGGAAATCTCGTGATGATGGTGCAAAGACCCATGGACACAAGTTGGGTCAGCGGAAAGTACTTCAAGACTCAAACGGTAGGAACTAATCGTAGCCGAAATGCAAATAGCGATGGTACCACATATGATCCTGCCAATCCTCCGGATGGTACGCTTAGCGGTCAATTCCCCAAGACCACATTTGTGGTGATTCCCGGCGGTGTAGGGCACATCACTGGAACGGTTCTGGGAGAGAATAACGTACCGCTGCAAGGAGTACAAGTTACTTTGAGCGGCAATCCCACCACCACTACAGATGTGAATGGCGGATTTTTCATTCCAAATATTCTACCTGGCGAATACACGCTTGGCTTCAGTATATATGGATACATCAGCCAGGACTATCCTTTTGAACTGGAAGAAGATGAAACCGAGGTCGTAAATATCACTTTGCAACCCATGCCCAAAGTATCGGTATCCGGCACTATTCAAGCCAGCGATACCTCCGTGGGCATCGCTGGTGCCAGCATCAGACTACAGGGTTATGCAGAATACAGCCTTACCACAAACGCTCTGGGTGAATTCACATCCGGTCCTGTGGTCTATGCCAATGAAAACTACCAATACTCAATCTCGGCTCCGGGATACAGCAGTCTTACCGGTACCATCGAAGTAGGCGCCACAGATTATAGTATGGGTGTGATCGTCATGTCCGAAATAGCCTATGCACCCACGGATGTTGTTGCTGAACTCAGCGAGTCAGGCAGTTCCGTAGAGATAGAGTGGAGCGCTCCGGATCCGAACGCAATGGAGATATTGGAAAGCTTCGAAGGCGAGCTCTTCCCGCCTGCAGATTGGTCTCAGATCATTACCTGTACCGGTGGAGCAAATAGCTTGGGTGTATTTCCCACCTGGCACAAATATAGCACCATCAACGATGCAATACCCATTGTTCCTACTGACGGAACCTATCAAAGCGGACTTACGTGGTATAACGGGCATCAGGACGAATGGTTGATTACCAATATCTTCAACTGCCCTCCGGATGCCTATATGACCTTCGATACCTATCTCAATATGGGATCCCAAATGGGTGATCACTATTATGTAAAGATATCGGCAGACAACGGAGTCACATGGGATGTCCTCTGGGATGGCGCTACCCAACCTATGGGAAACAACCATTACAGCACCCCCATTCATGTGGATATCAGCGCTTATAACGGACAACAGGTACAGATGGCTTTCCAAGCCGAGGATCCGCCCGATGATGCAGGACTTTGGGAAGTGTGGTATATAGACAACATCTACATTGGCAACTTTGTAGAAAGAGTATCCACCACCTTCACCGGCTCCGGAATTGGCACAAAGAGCACAAATCCGCAGAATAACCTCAGACAGCAGAACAATGCTCTACGTAGTGCGGAACCCGCTTCTGAAACCAAAGTAAATGGCAGAGCTCTGGTGGGCTACCGGGTATGGCGCCTTGTAACCGGAACAGAGGAAAGTGAAACCACATGGACCTTGCTGAACGAAGAAGTAACCAGCAATACTTTCTTTGAAGACGATGGTTGGAACGGTCTGGCAAACGGTAGTTACAGATGGGCTGTGAAAGCAGTCTATACTTCCGAGGTGTTGTCTTCAGCTGCCTTCTCAAACAGCATAGTAAAAGACCAACAGACAGGTAACTTCCAGGGACGTGTAACCAATGCCGGACAAGGAATTCCCGGAGCTACGGTGAGCACCAATACCGATATTTCTGCAACCACGAACTCTCAGGGATACTATAACCTTACCGTACCGGCAGGTACCTATACCCTTACCGCCAGCAAAACGGATTACCTCTCTCTTGAGGTTGCGAATATGACTGTGGCAGCCGGGCAGAATGTGACCGTGAACTTCAACCTGATCCATGTATCTGCGGAAGATGATGTATCTGCGGTTTCGGTAACAGTTCTGAACTCCAACTACCCGAATCCTTTCAATCCGGAGACCACAATCAGTTACGACCTCAAGGATGCAGGCATGGTTCGCATCGATGTCTTCAACTTGAAAGGTCAGCTTGTGCGTACACTGGTCAATGAAGAACAAGCTTCGGGCAGATACCGCTTAGTATTCAATGGTAAAGACTACAGAGGAAACCCGCTTTCCACTGGTGTTTATTTCTATCGCATGAAAACCGGTAACTACCAAAGCACAAAAAAGATGATGCTAATGGAATAAGCTTCTTTAGCTCAGATAAGATCAGCCCCGGAAGAAATTCCGGGGCTTTTTCCTTGACAAGAATACAGCGTGATCCCTGAATGTATCAGCAGCACAGCTGAAGGAGTTAATGATGAAAATGGACAGTCTTTTTTCGAAAATTAAAAGCACAATCCAAAGCGGTGCGGGCGCAAACCTCAGTATCGGCAACCCATCGAAAATAGGTGATGTCTCAGTAGTTCCGGTTGCCCGCGTGTCTTTCATGTTTGGTGGGGGAGCTGGAAAATCTCCCAATCGAAAACAAGAAAAGAAAACCCTGCCGGAAAATTCCGAAAATCCGGAAGAAACACCGAAAAATGAGGGCTTCGGCGGTGGTGGCAGCGTTAAAACTGATCCCGTAGGCATATATCTCATCAAGAATGAAACTGCAAAGTTCTATCCCATAATCTCAGTCCGTGAGATCGTAACCATATTCAGCCTTCTTGGCCTCTTGCTGTTGAAAATCTACAAACTCAAACGTAAGCGATGAATGTAATGCAGACTCTCATGAGCTTTTTAAGCCTGAAATTCCCGCAAAAAATCTTCCCTTCCTCTACAAGGATTCTCTATGCTTAGTATTTTTAGCCCCTCAAATTATGCTCCCTTCAATATCGCTCTCGAAGAATATCTGTTGAACCACTTTTCAGAAGATTGTTTCCTGCTGTACATCAATGAACCTTGCATCATAGTGGGCAGATTTCAGAACACTATGGCCGAGATCAATTATCAATGGGTACATCATCACGAAATACCGGTGGTTCGCAGATTAACTGGAGGCGGAACGGTTTTCCACGATTTGGGTAACTTGAATTTTAGCTTTATCATGCGCAATACCGACGATGAAACTGCCAATTTTGAACGATATACCAAGCCTGTCCTGGAAGTCTTGAACGAGCTGGGTGTTCCAGCTATTTTGCAGGGGCGCAACGATCTTACAATCAAGGGTATGAAGTTTTCCGGAAATGCCAAATTGGTGCAAAACGGGACTACCCTGCAACACGGCACCATTCTGTTCAATTCCCATGTGGAATCCCTTGTGCAAGCGCTCAAGGTAAATCCCATCAAGTTTTCCGATAAGGCCGTCAAATCAGTTCGCTCCAGAGTTACAAACGTGATTGATCACCTGCCGCAGGTCATGAAGCTGGGTGAATTTATTCCCCTGGTGCGAAACAAAGTCCACAGCCTTTATACAGATGCTACAGATTACACTCTCTCCATCGATGACCGTCAGGCAGTGCAGGAATTGGTGGATCGCAAGTATGGAACCTGGGAGTGGAACTATGGCAAGAGTCCTCAATACAACCTTGCCAATGCCATCAAAACCAAGGTAGGTACCATAGAATTGTATCTGGATGTATCCAATGGCATCATTACCAGCCTGCGCGTTTTCGGCGATTTCTTTGGTTCCAAAGACCTCAGGGACTTGGAATTGTGCTTCAGTGGCATATCCCACACCCACGAAAGTGTGCGTGAGATTCTGGAACGTTGCTCCTATCGGTCATATTTCGGTGACGTGGATTTGAATGATTTGGTAAATGCTATGTTCTAATTATGTAGATTTTTGTTGACAATAAAGCATAAGTACATCAAACTGTAATTAGTTATATGCTCAATAAGGAGAAGAAATGAGGAAACCTCTTGTTTTTATACTTTTAGTTGCAGTTCTGTTAGGTATTTTCGGTTGCTCAGTCACCGGATCTACCGAAAAAATGATTGTAAAATACGACATCGAACTTGCTCTTGTACGCAAAGCCAGCGATATCAACCAACGCTATCAAGCCCCCGTGGCAGATACCACCATGGGCAATGCCCGCTATGTTTATGAAGACGATCTCTTCCGCAGCATCTGGAGCGCCAGCGAATCCGGATGGGAACTGACTTTGTACAATAAAAGCGAAAAAACCCTTACTGTAGATTGGGATGAAGCAGTGTATATGGATGTGGATAAGATCGGCAGAGGCGTTTTGGTCTCCACCACCAAATACTCCGAACGCAACAATCCTCAAACTCCTACCGTTATCGTGCGCAGAGGAAACATCACTGAAAACCTCTTTTCCAAAGACCACGTCTATCAATCCAGCACCGGTGTATGGGCAAAACGTCCCCTGTTCCCCATCGATTTCAGCGAAGCTCAACGCTACAAAGGTAGAACAGTAAGCCTGATTCTGCCTTTCAGCGTCGATGGCCTTACTTCCCAATATGAATTTGTCTTCAACATCAAAAATGTAAGCGAAGTGCCTTCCACCTCAAATCCATGGCAGATCTTCCTGCTGGATCGCGCTCTTGGCGTAAACTTTTAATAGGGCTTCCACACAATACCGGTTCCATCTGGGACCGGTATTCTATTGCTTAGTATTCCAGCTCCTTCACTCTATCAGCACTCCCCAAGAGTTGGTAGCATGGGGGGGGGGTAATGGCACGCAGATCTCGCAGATTTACGCAGATTATTAGGTATTGAGGATTGCCGCTGTCTCCACGGAAATGCGAAGCGTTTTCGTAGAGTGGCTCAGACGTCCTCGTCTGCATAAGCAGCGTAACTGCTTTCTTTTTGAAGTGACCTCCGGCCACTCTCGACACGATCGGGACTCCAAAAACGGAGCGCAGTCCCTCCAACTGCAACACCGTAGCACTGCAGAACCGCAAACACAAAAATATCACTCTATACACTGCAAAGAACTTCGGGATATTCCCTTCATTATCTATATGTCGGACAGCTCTGGGACAAATCCTGTAAATCAGCTACTGGTAAGGCATACGGGTACACGAGATGCATCGGGGGAAAGGGTAGTATACTTCATACCTGCTGTTCTCGGCTATCTCGATTAGTAACGGATCGCAGCATATGGGAGAGTGCAAAAAATAGAATCCCCTCTTGACATAAAGGCTGAGGCAATTTATTCTGATTCCATAGAAAAGAAATGGAGTTTGCAATGTTTCCCATCAGTTTTGGCAGCGATAATCATAGCGGGATTCACTTCACCGTATTCTCCGCACTGCAAAAGGTAAATACCGGCTTTTGCCCCGCCTATGGCGACGATCCTCTCACTCACGACATCATCCGGGAATTGGAAGCGCTGTTTGGCGGTGAATGCGAGGCCACCCTGGTGATGACGGGTACCGGCGCCAATGTGGTAGCCTTGCAATCCCTGATTCGTTCTTTCAATGCCATCATCTGCGCCGAAAGCGCTCACATCAATGTGGATGAATGCGGAGCCGTGCAAAAGTGCAGTCAAGCTCGCTTGAGCCCCATCAAAACAAAGGATGGCAAGCTTAGCCCGGAATTGATTGCCCCCCGCCTGTTGGGAAATCGCGATCAGCATCACTCCCAGTTCAAAATAGTATCCATCTCCCAAAGTACCGAGTATGGCACTCTCTACAGTGTGGAAGAAATTATGGCGCTGGCAGATTTTGCCCACGCCCACAATATGCTGCTCCACATCGATGGTGCCAGATTGGCAAATGCCGCTGCTGCGCTGGAAGTGGATCTGAAAACCATGACCAAGGATGCTGGAGCGGATATTGTAAGCTTCGGGGGAACTAAAAACGGCCTGCTTTTTGGCGAAGCAATCATCAGCTTCCGTCCCGATCTCAGCTCCGAAATCCGTTTTTACCGCAAACAGTGCAATCAGCTCTTTTCCAAAATGCGCTTTATCTCCGCTCAATTTCAGGCGTATCTGGACAAAGATTTGTGGCTCAAAAACGCTCAACACGCCAATGCCATGGCGCGTTTACTGGCTCAAAGGCTGGCAGAAATCAAACAGATAAAGATCACCCAAAAAGTATATGTAAATTCTGTTTTTGCCATTATACCCAAAGCCTGGCTGCTGCCTCTACAAGAAAAATATATGTTCTATACATGGGATGAAGCGCGAAACGAAGTTCGTCTGATGTGCTCCTTCAACACTCTGGAAGAACACATCGAGGATCTCATTGCCACCATTCGTGAACTGATTGCATCCTGAGCATAATATCCCACTTGACATATAGGTAATTTCGTTTATACTGTTATCACAGTTGTGGATGTATCCATTACCACAATAGCATAACCTGGCTTATCTCTGATATAGATAAAGCGACAGCCATAGGTTGGATGTACCGGGATAGCTACTACAACTGAACAACACGATAAAGGAGATAACATGAAAATACTTATACTTTTTTACTCAACCTACGGACACATTTATCAGATGGCTGAGGCTGTGAAAGAGGGCGCCAAAAGCGTAGAAAACGTGGAAGTAGTACTCAAGCGGGTACCAGAAACCCTTGGCGATGATATCCTGGCAAAGATTGGTGCCAAAGAAGCCCAGAAAGCCTTTGAACACATCCCCGTAGCTGACCCCATGGAACTTGCGGATTACGATGCAATCATCTTTGGAGTACCCACCAGATTTGGCATGATGGCATCGCAGATGAAGGCTTTTTTAGATGGCACCGGCGGATTGTGGGCAAAAGGAGCCTTGGTAGGGAAAATAGGCAGCGTATTTATCTCTACTGGTACTCAGCATGGAGGACAGGAAGCTACAATACTTAGTTTCCACACGGTACTATTGCATCATGGCATGCTCGTAGCGGGTCTGCCATACAGTTTTACCGGACAATCCACTATGGAAGAAATCAGTGGTGGTACTCCTTATGGCGCTAGCGTAATAGCCGGCACGGATGGTAGCAAAGCACCGAATAAGTACGAACTGGACGGAGCTCGTTACCAAGGTCGTCATGTGGCGGAATTACTTGCCAGAATGAAATAATCGTCTCATACTACGTATATGGGGGGCGGAGTAATTCGTCCCCATTTTCGTTTATACTGTATCGTAGCATTCCGATGCTACGTCATCTTTGTCCGGAAGATCAGAATCCTTGCTGGAGGGACTTGATTACATCATTACTAATGTTTTGCAACATTTGCTCCATTTGCATTTTATTCATGAGATGAAGCACTAATATAGGTTTTTTGCTGACACACAAGCAAATAGGGCGTTTTTTATACAATACTACTGAGTAGATCGCAAATTCACAAAATACAATCCCTAGCAAAGCGTTGTTCGCAAAGAACAACCTCGACGTGCTTTTTTCTAAGAACATAGGAAAAGAAACTCAATGAAGTAGAAACTTTTCAACAATCTCGTGAGATATTAGAAGAAATGGCAGAGAAAGTGATTGACAAATTATCTCATAGTGATTCATCCTCTTTCAAAAACGTATAGAGGTTTTATCATGAAGAAATGTATGCTAGTATTCTTCCTGATACCAATGATTGTGATCGTTGCTTTATTCATAGGATGCTCAGGTAAGGCAACAAGTAATGCAACTCAAATTAAGAGTGCCGATCTTGAACAAATCTGCTGTGACCATGATATGATTTTGAGCTATCTTAAGGAAAACATGGTGTTTAGCGGTACTGAGGGCGACTCCTTAGTGTTTTATGAGGAACTTTCACAAGCTATTGACATGGCCTCGGAAAAATTCTCGGCTTATTTCAATATCGACGCAGATGTATTGTATGCTAATTGTATGCTTGCTTATGAGCCATTTAGAATATTGGATAGTAACGTAGATTATGTTCCTGCTAATTTCGTGAAGTATGACCTCAGTAAGTCTAACCTTTCTTCGAAAGATCAACAATTGATATCTGCTATTACAGAAATGTATGAGAAAGGAGAACAGTCAGAGGATATATATGAAATGTTGAACACATATAAAGAATATCCCGATTTGTCACAACCAATGAAAGGGTTTGTAGCAATCCTACTTCATGAATGGTCTCCAGATATGAAAGGACCATTTTTAACGGGATTTTGTGATGCCTTAGGATATGCTATTGGTGCCGGGGCTTGCCCCAATCCTATCGGTGCTTTCGTAATAGGACCCGTTGTTGCAGGAAGCGCTTCGCTGATAGCACATCATTTCTGAGGACATCTAATCTTTTAATCTGATTTAGCCATGAAGGAGATTGATAATGACCGAATTTCAATTTAATATGATTGCTCTCCCGCTGATTTATGCTCCATTTGCTTATGGTATTTATGCATCCATAGCATTTTACCGGAAGATACGTTTGGATGATGTAGAGTCATGGAAAAAAGCTTGTATCACAACCAATTTATCAGCACATGAATTTATCTTGATATCGCAGAATCTTTGTGCTAATAAAGGATACCAACTTATGGACATCAGCATAGTATCAAATGAACTCGTAAAGGTTGTTATCAAAGAAAACCCATCACTATGGTGGTGGAATGGCCAGATTTACTATATCGAATACAAGGCAGTAGAAAGGCCAGAGGTAGTTTTGTATGCAAGGGGTTGTGTTTTTAAGAAGAACTTGAATCTTTCCAGCTACAAGAATACACTATACTCCTTTATGAGAATATGAAGTAGTTTTTGATGACTGCAAGGAAATCCACCTCTAGAATGAGGCATTGCTTTGTAAAGTAATGCCTCAATTGTGAAAAGAATTCCAGAAAATATGAGATATTGACCCGCAGTGATTGTTATCAGGTACAAAGTGACGCTAAGCAAAGCAGAGCGAGATGATCTCGAAAACATTGTTAATAAGGGTACACGACCTGTTTCGAGAGTGAAGGATGCTATGATTTTACTCAGTTGTGATGAAGGTAATCAATCTACTGTGTACCCCAACAGAGTGATTAGTGACATCACCCGTGTGAGCATGAAGACCATCGACAGGGTGAAGAAGAAGTTTGTTGAAGGTTTCGATGTTGTGATGAATCCTGGGAAATCCAGGAGACTGTACGTAAAGAAGTTCGACGGTGAACTTGATGCACATTTGGTCGCTCTTTGTTGCAGTAAAGCTCCAGATGGCTACGCCAAATGGTCTCTCCGTTTATTGGCTGACAAGATGGTTGAACTGCAGTATGTTGACGATATATCGCATGAGAGTATCCGACAGATTCTAAAAAAAACAAACTTAAGCCTTGGAAGAGGGAAGGATGGGTTATTCCACCGAAGCATTGCGGTGAGTTTGTCGTCCGGATGGTAGCTAAGCACCGAATAAGTACGAACTGGACGGGACTCGTTACCAAGGTCGTCATGTGGCGGAATTACTTGCCCGAATGAAACAATCGTCTCATACCACGTATAGGGGGGCGGAGTAATTCGTCGCCATTTTTTTTATACCGTATCGTAGCATTCCGATGCTACGTCTCTCTTTATACTCGGGAACTATACTTCTATGATTGTATTCACCCAGTAGACTATCCAGATATGAAGCTGTTATCATCGTGTTATCATCGAGTGAACACTGGATGATAACGGCTTTATATCGAGTTCGGCACTAGGTTATGTGCACTGGTTGAACTTTCCGCTACGCTTCGCTATAAACGTATCTCCACCAGCTAACCATTGTTTTTCTTGACATATAGCTGGAACCCAAAAAAATGGCATCTTAGAGAGGTTTTAGAGAATATATGTGTTTGAGAACCAAGATAACTATAGCACTACAAAACTTGAAGATAGAGTTTGAGCATTTGCATACGCAAGTGCTTTTTTTTTGCCTTGGAGGATAGATGCTTATCGATGAGATTATTCGCAAAAGTTTAGAGGAAGACCTCGGATCAGGTGACATCACTACCAGATACCTGGATCTCGATCCGGCCATTTGCAGCGCATACATGATAGCTAAAGCCGATGGAATTCTTGCTGGCACGGACATCGCCAAAGAGGTGTTCAAAGCCGTGGATCCGGAGTTGAAGATTACCCTGTACCGCAAAGATGGAGACATGGTGCATCCCAAAGATGAGATCATGCGTGTGGAGGGCAAGCCTTCCAGCATTCTTCAGGCAGAGCGCACAGCTTTGAACTTTCTTCAGCGCCTTTCCGGAATAGCCTCTCAAACCCGCCGTATGGTGGACGCAATCGCCGGCACAAACACCAAACTCCTGGATACCCGCAAAACCACTCCGCTCTTGCGCAGCTTGGAAAAATATGCGGTACGGGTGGGGGGCGGTTTGAACCACAGACACGGCCTTTATGACATGATTATGCTGAAAGAGAACCACATCCGCGCGGCAGGCGGTATCAGCAAAGCAATCCAAAAGATTCAAACTCAAAACGCCAGCTACAAGCTTGAGGTGGAAGTTACAAATTTGCAAGAATTGGAAGAAGCGGTGGCGGCTAAGGCGGACAGAGTGATGCTGGACAACATGGGCATCAAGGAAATCAAAGCCGCAGTAAAACGCTTTGGGGAAAAAGTGGAACTGGAGATTTCCGGCGGAGTAAACGAAGACAACATATTGCAATATGCCAGGACGGGCGTGCATTATATTTCCAGCGGAGCCCTCACTCATTCATACAAGTCGCTGGATATCAGCTTGTTATTTAAGGAGTAAATACATGGAATCACAATTGCGGACCCTGGAGCAAATGCAGCTTTTGGACAATAAGATCGGCAGATATCGCGTTTTGCAACAGGAATTGCCCAAACAGCTTTCCGAGATCAACGAGCGTGTGGTACAAGCAACTGCGGACCTCTTGGCTTCTGAAAGTGAAAAAGCCGAAATCAACAAGAAACAACGTGCCCTCGATGCTGAAGTAGATGCCCACAAAAATCAGATCAAAAAGTACTCCGGTCAGCTTTCCGAGATCAAAACCAACAAAGAATATAAGGCACTGAACAGCGAAATAGCCTATCTGAAAGACAAAATTTCTGAGATCGAATCGCAAGCCCTGGCCCTGATGGACGAGGAAAGCGAGATCAAAGATAAGATCGAGGTAAACAAAAAAGCCTTACAGGAAGCTGAGGCCAACAAACGTGCCAAAGAAGGCGACCTCAAAGCCCAGATCGATTCCCTGGAACAGGAAATCGAAGATACCCGCGCCAATCGCAATAAACTGGCCGTTACCCTCCCCACTCCACTCATCAAACGCTATGGCAACCTCATCAAACACAAGGATAACCTTGCCGTAGTTTACAATCGTGATGGCTCCTGCGGAGGATGCGGCTTCGTGCTTCGGCAGCAAATGCGCATAGAACTGCAACTGCGTAAAAAGATAGTCTATTGCGAAAACTGCGGGCGCATCATCATTGATCATTTCAACGATGCTGTAACCGAGGACGACTAAAAGCGGCGCCCATACCTGAGATTTCTGGATTAGCTTGCCTAAGGGAAAGACATATCGTATCGTAGCATTCCGATGCTACGCACCGAATGCATCACATTCAATGAACAGAATTATCTGTGTAAATCCGTTTGATCTGCGTGATCTGCGTGCTATTTATCCTCACATGCTACTAAGGAACAGGGTGTTTGGAAATATTTGGTGATTTTTGGGGGTATGTTCGACAAGGGGTTTGGAAAATAGTTTGAGTTTACCTGTATGGATTAGATGATGATTCCCGATAGCTTAGTTTGAGGTTTTTTTCAGTGATTTGATGATGGCTCTTCTGAGCTTTCGTTGTAGAAAAAGGCAGCGAAGGTGTGAAATCCGGCTTTTATCTCGCGCAGGGAGCCCACCAGGATGGACTGCAGGGTGTCATCCATGAGGAGCTTGATCTTGGCGGATCGTGCTTCCTGGTTCCAGTAATCGACTCCGGAGAGGCTGAGCGGATCGAGCTCGAGTTCCAGCAGGGAATCTGTCTGGTAGAGGATGGTGGTGATGCGTTTAATTATGAGTTTCATAATGAGTTGAGAGTTGAGAGTTGAGAGTTGGGGTCTTGGCGGCTTCGAGTTCCTGGCGGTGGCGGATACACTCGATGTATTTGTTGAAGACATTGTAGTTGAACCAATCGGCATAACGCTCCAGGACGATCTTATCGACGGCGAGGATACGCTGTTTGAAGTCTTCGGGGATGGTGTCCCATTCTTCTTCCATACCCAGACGGTTGAACATTTCCAGCTCGTCTGTAGCATCATCACCCTCGAAGTAGTCGATGATGTATTCATATTGCCTAACTTCTATTTCAGCAACCATTTTAGAAACTCCTTTTGACGTATATTGAT
Source organism: Candidatus Cloacimonadota bacterium (assembly GCA_023228285.1). Taxonomy (GTDB): domain Bacteria; phylum Cloacimonadota; class Cloacimonadia; order Cloacimonadales; family Cloacimonadaceae; genus UBA5456. Next base: position 28,496 of record JALOBM010000018.1, read on the forward strand.
CGGTGAGCATCATAACCTTGCCATGTACATTGGGATCCAGGTTCTGCATTATCTTGTCCATGATTTTGGGATGGAATGTTTTAAGGCGTTTCTTGTCAAGGCTAAAAACTGCAAAATCATGCATGGGCTTATCATTGATCACTCGCACCCTGGGATCCCATACGTAGAGATTGAGCGTGTGATCACGGGCAGAGATGGCGAGTCCCATCTGTTTGAGCGGATTCCTTAGTAGATCAGAGACATTAGCCATGTATTCGGCATGGGTGGAGACGCCGAGATCGCTTTTATGCTTTGCCAAGTGATCAAAGAGTTTATCGCGGGAGGCGAAGTCGTAGTTCATTACCCTGGAGACGATAGCCTCGATATGCTTTTCCTGGGGTTTAATCAGGTTGTTATAGCGATCCAGGGCGGCATCATAGGGATCGGTAGGCTCAATGTAAGGTATTATCCTGGTACGGCAATTATAATGGTAAGGCGGTAGCGATGATGTTGGTTCCATCTGAACACCAAGCGAAGATCAAGAACACCCCAATCTGTTGCCACTCAGATATCCTCCCTCTGGAGCCAGTTGTATAGCAATCTGGCATCAAATAGAGATCAAGCTCTAAAAGATATGGAAACAAGAGCCAAGAAGGAACTTAAATTCGATGCCTGGCTATACTACCGGCGGCGTGGTGCGTCCAGGAATGCCTGTCCAGCAAGACATAGCGATGAACGTTGTACTTAACTGCGAGGGAAAAGCATTAGCAAGAGCCGTCAATAAAGGGAATAAAAAGATCATCTCTACATGATATGATTGTCAAACCGCTTGTCGAACAGGGCATCATGATCCCAGATAATTAGCGATTTGTTTGTCAAACCTCTTGACAAATGCCGTGATTTTCAAATGGGTTGTCGAATTTAGCCAAACACCCTGTCACGGGATATTTATCCCTCTTGGCGCAGGTTGAGATTTTTTCCTTGACCATTATGTGTTTTTGCTATTTCATGCATAGTATACTTAAACATGGAGTACAAGACCATTTATGAAAAGAATTCTACTTATTCTAGCCGTTGCTCTGCTGCTTCTGACTGCCTGTCAGAGTGAAAGTGCCCGAATTTCCAACGCAAACAAGAAATTGGGAACCCGCCAAAATCCGATCAAGATGTATTTTGTGCCTTCTTTGGAAGCCGGAAAAGTGGTAGCCAGCGGTGAAGCAATTGCCGAGGCTCTGCACAAAGCGATAGGTTATCATTTCAAAGTGGCAGTACCCACATCGTATGCTGCGGTGATCGAAGCGCTGGGCACCTATCAGGCAGATATCGCCTGGTTGCCAACTTATGCTTATGTGCTTGCCAAACAGAAGTATGACGCAAATGTGAGGCTGATGACAGTGCGTAACGGTCTCAACAAATACCGGGGTCAATTTGTGGCCATGCGGGAAGATATCAAGAGTTTGGAAGATATTGAAGGCAAGATAATTGCCTACACAGATGCCGCTTCCACCTCAGGTTATATATATCCCTCCGCAATTCTGAAGGAAAAAGGTATAGAGCCCAAAGAACACATCTTTGCCGGTGGTCATCCCCAAGCCATCCTGGCGGTTTACAGCGGTAGGGCGGACGTGGCATGCAGCTACTGGAGTCCGGCGGATTCCACCGGAATGCCCATGGATGCACGCGAAAAGCTCTACGAGACTCATAAAGATATCTTTGAAAAAGTACGCATCATAGGCTTCACGGATTGGATTCCCAACGATACTGTCACTTTCCGCAGAAATCTACCGGAAGAGCTGGAAAAAGAAGTGGTGAAAGCACTCTACGATTTTGCCCAGACCCCCGAAGGCAGGAGCACTTTGAAAAGCCTCTACGACGTTGATGGGCTGGAACATGCCTCGGATGCGGATTATGACGTGGTTCGCAACTCCCTGAAAGCTATGAATATGGATCCGGAAACTATGCTGAAATAGGTGATACTGTTTGAAACTCCTTGAAATTCAGAACTTGTATAAAAGCTATGATGGTGTTTCTTACGCCATCAACGACCTATCCTTTGAGGTGGATGCCACAGATTTCATCGTACTTTTGGGGCTTTCTGGCAGCGGGAAATCCACTCTTTTGCGCTGCATAAACCGCTTGATCGAGCCCACAAAGGGCGATGTACGCTATGGTGGTGAGTCCATCATAAACCTGAAAGGAAAGGACTTACGACGCTATCGCCGCAATATTGCCATGGTCTTTCAGCAATTCAACCTGATCAAGAATCTTTCAGTGCTCACCAATGTGCTTACCGGTCGCTTGGGCTACCACAATATTGGTTCTGCTTATAGCAAAGCTGAAATCGCCGCCGCCATGCAGAATCTGGCGCGGGTGGGTTTGCAGGATTTTGCCAGGAAACAGGTAAAACAGCTTTCTGGAGGACAGCAGCAACGGGTGGCAATAGCCCGTGCCTTGATGCAGGAACCACGCATCATCCTGGCAGATGAACCGGTTGCCAGCCTGGATCCCGCCACGGCAGATTCCATTATGCAATACCTGGCAGAGATAAATAAAGACGGCATCGCCGTAATCTGCTCTTTACACTTCCTTTCACTGGTGCGGCGTTATGGTACCAGAGTGTTGGCGCTGAAGGACGGAATCAAAGCCTTTGAGGGTCTACCTACGCAGATCGACAAAGCGCGCTTCAAAGAAATCTACGGAGAAGAAGCAGAAGAGATTTAAACCTGACAATTGCAATGCTTGAGCCATACCGGTAAATAGCACACAGATTATCAAGTATTGAGGATTGCCGGGTCACCAGGAAATGCGAAGCGTTTTTGTGGGGTGGTTAAACAGGCCGAAGGCTGTTCCAACAGTGAAGCGAAGCGTAACGTTCACTCTTACCAATGTCCTTCCACTATATTGGCACCTATAATTACTTACCGGGATGGGAAATACACATACAAGTGCAACCATGTTAAAAATTATTTAGTTTATCTCCTTGACGAAAAACACTTAGAATAAGAAGTTGGCAGCGTCCCCGAGCGTGCACACCTAACCCCCGTTTAGGGCAAGGCTGTACGCCGATAGGGTGTATCCGGAAACAGATATGCCTTCCAGTGTGAAAAGGAGATACGGACATAGGAATTGTATGCCCTGATAAAGTGTGTCTTCCTTTTCACAAAACAACATGAAAAGGAGATAACATGTTTTTTAGCGTACCCGTACCCAAAAATGAACCAGTGTTGACCTATCAGCCTGGTTCTCCTCAACGTCAGCAGCTTCAGAACACTCTGCAAGACTTGTATAACAAGCATATCGAAATCCCCGCAATCATCGGGGGAAAAGAGGTATATGGTGGAGCCACAGGGAGTTGCATCTGCCCTCATGACCATCAGCACAAACTAGCCACCTATCACAAGGCCGATGAAAAAGAAATCTTGTGCGCCATCGATGCGGCAGTGAAAGCCCACAAAGACTGGGAAGATATGCCCTTTTATCACCGTTCTGCGATCTTCTTGAAAGCAGCAGAATTACTCTCAACAAAATACCGCTTTCTCCTGAATGCAGCAACCATGCTGGGGCAAAGCAAGAATGCGCACCAAGCGGAAATCGATTCGTCTTGTGAACTGATAGATTTCTGGCGTTTCAATGCCTATTTTGCACAGAAGATATATGAACAGCAGCCCTTAATCTCGCCCAAAGGGGAATGGAACTTTTCTTCATACAGAGCCCTGGAAGGCTTCATCTTTGCCCTTACTCCGTTCAATTTCACGGCTATTGCTGGAAATCTGCCCACTGCCCCTGCTTTGATGGGTAACACAGTAGTGTGGAAACCCTCCGGCGCAGCGGTTTACAGTGGATACTATATAATGAAGATTCTCAAAGAAGCAGGATTGCCGGATGGTGTGATAAACTTCATCCCCGGCTCAGGTGAAACCATCGGACAGCACGTGATGCACTCTCCGCATCTTGCTGGGATTCATTTCACAGGCAGTACAAAGGTGTTTAACCATCTATGGAAAACAACAGCAAACAATATTCACCTGTACAAGTCATATCCCAGAATAGTGGGCGAAACGGGAGGAAAGGATTTCATCTTTGCGCATCCTTCTGCCGATGTTCAAGCCCTTGCCGTGGCCTCACTGCGAGGAGCCTTTGAGTATCAAGGGCAGAAGTGCAGTGCCGCTTCCCGGCTCTACATTCCACAATCCATCTATGATGAATGGCTGAGCTCCATGAATGAAATGCTGGATCAGGTAAAAATGGGTGATGTGCGCGAGTTTGGCAATTTGATTAATGCTGTGATCGATAAAGCAAGCTTCGATAACATAAAAAGTTACATCGACTACTCAAAAAATGCCAATGATGCAAGCGTGATCCGCGGTGGTAACTGCGACGATAGTGTGGGCTACTTTGTAGAGCCTACCATCATCAAAGCCGAAAATCCACTGTTCAAAACCATGCAGGAAGAAATATTCGGCCCGGTGTTGACCGTGTATGTATATCAGGATGAGGATTTTGAGAAGACATTGGAACTGTGTGATAAAACCTCTGTTTATGGACTTACAGGTTCGATCTTCTCTCAGGATCGCACCGCAATCTGTACTGCTTATAATGCCCTGCGACATAGTGCAGGTAATTTCTACATCAACGACAAGCCAACCGGTGCTGTTGTAGGTCAACAGCCTTTTGGCGGCGGAAGATCATCCGGAACTAACGATAAAGCGGGTTCTGCCTTGAACCTGCAACGCTGGATTTCCGCTCGATCCATCAAGGAAAACTTCGTTCCAGCACTTAATTTCGATTATCCATTCATGAAGTAATAAGTACCACAGGGGAAGATGGCTTGGTCGTCTTCCCTCTTTGTGAATTGGAGTGTATTAAAAGCCTCAATGAAAAGCGTCTCAAGATTTATCTTGACAGATGGGCTCCTCCCAAAAAAGTGGTAGAACATGTGACGCGAGGTGGAGCAGCTGGTAGCTCGTCGGGCTCATAACCCGAAGGTCGAAGGTTCGAATCCTTCCCTCGCTACCATATTTCAGTAATAAGAGCGAGAGATAACTCGTTCTTTTTTATAGAGTGTGGCGGTGTAGCTCAGCTGGTTAGAGCGTCGGAATCATAATCCGCAGGTCCGGGGTTCAAATCCCTGCGCCGCTACCATATTTTTCTTGCGCCAGTAGCTCAGTAGGATAGAGCAGCAGCCTTCTAAGCTGCGGGTCAGGGGTTCGAATCCCTTCTGGCGTGCCAGATTACCTTTCTTTATCCACAAACATTGTGGTGGGTGTAGTTCAACGGCAGAGCACCGGATTGTGGTTCCGGGCGTTGTGGGTTCAAATCCCATCACCCACCCCATTTTGATTTCAAGGTCTCGGGTTTACAAATCCCAGACCTTTTTTTATATACACGCATAACGCTTTATGAGAGAGAGTTATCTGACGTACAGAAGTGCCAGATTCATAGGCTATAAAATGCATTGCAGCGAGGTTCTCCCCTGATGTTCAAGCTGTACTGAAGCTGATATAAAGCTGTTATAAAGCAGTGACCACTCGATGATCACTCGATGATATCTGCTTCACCACTCCTGAAAGTAAAGGGGTAAAGCTGAATGAGGAGCTGCGTTTACGTCGTCCATGATTCCATTTGACCGCGAAATGAATTGCTAAACATAGAGTTGCAATCTCAAATGGACTTTATCTCTAATAAGGCACACAGCTCAAAACACCTATGCTGTCTATCTTATGGCAAAATAAGTTAAGGGGCGGCGTGGACTTCGGGCAATGTATAAAATCCACTCCTGCTATTGAAGTCCATATGACCATATAACATATAGGTATACAATAAGATACATAAGGTCAAATAAACTTTGCATTATCCAAGATTAGTCCCACTTGTATCTGCGTAATAGATGGTGTGGTTCCTACGCAGGCGCAAAAAAAGACGGAACCGCTATGAAGGGCTCCGTCTCTTTCTTATTAGGTGTTTATCAGTGTTTTTCTTTACAGAGTTCGATCAGGACACCACCAGTGGATTTTGGATGCAGGAAGGCGATATCGGCTCCATGCGCTCCGGGGCGGGGTTCTTTATCGATGAGGCGGATGCCTTCTTCCTCAGATTTTTTGAGAGCATCGGGCAGATCTTCCACTGCGAAGGCGATATGTTGGATTCCTTCACCTTTTTTCTCGATGAATTTGGCGATAGGGCTTTCTTCGGAAGTAGGTGCCAGTAGTTCAATTCTGGTATTGCCAACAGGGAAAAAGGCAACTTTTACCATCTGTGAGGGCACTTCCTCAGTTCCTTCCAGGGTGAGGCCCAGCTTTTGGTAAAAGGCGATTCCGGCTTCCAGGTCTTTCACTGCTATTCCGATGTGGCTGATGTGCTTAACCATGCTGTAGTCCTTTATTTCTTGTATTCATCGGCCAGCTTGAAGCCAAGCTTCATGGCCTTGATGTTCATATCTACAAAGGCAGGCTTCACGGTTTCACGCAGCGATGTTTCCAGAGCAGTTTCGCTAACAATCTGGGTTACTTTCACCAGAAAAGCCAGAGATAGCACGTTCGTGGACATCGTACTGCCCAACTGCTCTTGAGCAATCTCAGTAAAGGGCAGCTCATACGTATTGTCGGCAGCCAGAGCCAGGTTTTTCACGAAGGTGGTGTCGATTATCAGGGTACCGGTGTCGCGCAAGTCAAAGAGATACTTGTCGCAAGCTTCCTGTGTAAGGGCGAGCAGGCAATTGAAGTTTGTGGCTTCGGGGAAATAGATCTCTTTGTCACTGATTATCACGTCTGCGCGGGAGTATCCGCCGCGGGATTCCGGACCGTAACTCTGGGTTTGAGTAACTTTGTGCTTATCAATTACTGCGGCGCGGGCGAGGATGATGCCGGCCAGGATCAGTCCCTGACCTCCACTGCCGGAGAGACGGATTTCGTAACTCTTGTTCATTTATCCTCCCCTTTCGGAGCCACTCTGGCCACCAGATCGGCATAAGCGGCGCAGAATTCGGGTTTGATGTCCTTGCGCAGAATACCGCGGATGATCTTGCCTTGCACCTGTTCCGGAGGAAGCTTGTCCACAGCTGCCAAAGGAATGGAGTTGTCCCTGAATTCCTTCATCATCTGCGGAGCTCCGCCCTTTTTATTGAGGCGTCCGAAGATAACGGGGCAAGCGGAGATTATTTCCAGCAAAGAGAATCCGGGATGTTCCAGAGAAGCTTGAATGTAATTCTGCATTTCCTGTACGTGGAAGGCTGTGGTGCGGGCAACGAAAGAGGCGCCGGCGCCCATTGCCAGCTCACAGATGTTGAAATCAGGCTCGATATTGCCATAAGGAGCGGTGGTGGCGATGGCATCATGCGGCGTGGTAGGTGAACATTGACCGCCGGTCATGCCATAGATGTTGTTGTTGATCAAGATCACGCTGAGGTCGAGGTTTCTGCGGGCAGCGTGAATCAGGTGGTTTCCGCCGATCGCGGTGCAGTCTCCGTCTCCGGTGATCACAATCACCTTCATGTAAGGTTTATGCATCTTGATCCCTGTTGCAAAGGCGATGGAACGTCCATGCAGGGTATGCAGAGTGTTGAGGTCTATATAGACCGGCATACGGGAGGAGCAGCCGATTCCGGAAACCATCACGATGTCGTCGCGGTTCAGATTCAGGGAGGCAATGGCGCGGATAATGGCGCCCAGTACTATGCCATTGCTGCATCCGGCGCACCACACGTGAGGGAACTTCTTGTCGTGGCGCAGGTATTGATGTACTATTTTTTGCGGGATATTAGCCATCTCAACTTACCTCCTTGATCTTGCGCAGAATGTCGTTGGGTGTGATCAACTGACCGTTTACCCTCTGAATGCTAAGCACATTGCTGTCGCTCTTGTCTTTTGTAAGGCGGCGTATCTCGTTAATCAGCTGGCCTTGATTGAGTTCGGGGACAATCACGGTCTCAACATTGCGCAGCATTTTGCGCACGGCGTCATCCGGGAATGGCCAAATGGTAAGCGGGCGCAGAAGTCCTACTTTGATGCCTTCATAACGAGCTATGGCAATAGCTCCCTTGGCGGCACGGGCAGTAATACCTGCCGCGAAGATGGCGATCTTGGCATCGTCCATTTCGTGGCTTTCGATCTGCACGAGGTCCCGGATATTGTAAGAGATCTTTTTGCGCAGACGCTCCATCATCTCGGCGGCTTCGCTGCTCTTGTTTGTGGGGAAACCGTGGGCATCGTGGGTGAGCCCGGTTACATGGAACCTGTAGCCTTCGCCATAACTGGCCAGGGGCGACAGGTATTTTTGGTTTTCATCATAGTGTTTATACCAGTGCGGAGGCACTGTGGGTTTGATTCGGTTGATTACTCTCACATTTGCCAAATCAGGCAGGCGTACGGACTCACGCATGTGTCCCAGGACTTCATCCAGAAGCAGGATTACGCAGGTGCGGTATTTTTCGGCCAGGTTTACGGCACGGATGGTGAGTTCATAGCTTTCTTTTACACTATCCGGATACAGCACGATGGCCGGGGAATCGCCATGAGAACCCCAGCGGGCTTGCATGATGTCGGCCTGAGCGGGGCTGGTCGGCATTCCGGTGGAGGGGCCCATGCGTTGCACGTTCACTACCACACAAGGTGTCTCGGTGATCTTGGCAAAGCCGATACCTTCTTGCATGAGGGAGAAGCCCGGGCCGCTGGTGGCGGTAAGAGACTTGGCTCCGGCAAGAGAGGCACCTGTGATGGCGCAGATGGAGGCGATTTCATCTTCCATCTGGATAAACACGCCATTGCGCTTTGGAAGCTCAGCAGCCAATATCTCGGCAATCTCGGTAGAAGGAGTAATGGGATATCCGGCAAAGAAATTCACGCCGGCATCCAAAGCTCCATAGGCTACGGCTTCGTTACCTTGCATGATTACGGTCTTGCGTTCGCGAGTGTTTTGTAGTTCGTTGATCTTGCTTTCCACTTTGACCGCAGTTTCGGCTTTCTTCGTGGATTTTGCGACCTTACTTGTTTCTTTCATCAACATCACTTCTCCTTCGCTCCGGTGATGGCAAAATCAGGACATAAGCGATCACAGGTTTCGCAATGGATACATTTTTCCGGAGCTTGCACATAGGGAGAGCCATCGCTCTTCAATCCCAGGCATCCGGTAGGGCAGAATGCGACGCAAATGCCGCATTTCTTGCACCAATTGTAATAGATCAATACGGGGGAGTCCTTCTCTCCGGGGGCTTTGACTTCGGTGGGTTCCACCTCCATCTTGGCCAGAGTGTCTTCCTCTTTGATGATCATGCCCATACGGTCTTTAATGACTTTGTTGGACATTATTCCTCCAGTTTATTATATGAGTGTGTTACTTTTTTGCCAATACTTTTTTGAAGAAGTCACCAAGACGCTTTGCGCCTTCTTCGTTCTTTTCCAGAGTCTCATAAGAGAAATTCAGGCGCATGGTGTTATTACCTCCGCCATCGCAGAAGAAAGAGGTTCCGGCTACATAAGCTACATTCGCTTCCTTGATGCAATCCAGCAACAGAGCGTTTGTATCCAGGTGTTTTGGAGCATAGGCCATCATAAAGAGGCCGCCTTCCGGTTTAGTCCAGGTGATCTCTTCCGGCATGTACTGTTTCAGAGCGGCCAGGAAGCCTTTCTGCTTCACGGAATACATCTTGCGGATGTCTTCGATCTTGGGATCCAAAAGACCTTTTTCGATGTAGCGGGCGGCAATCCTCTGAGTGAAGGGCGGTGTGCAGAGGTCGGTAGCTTGTTTCCCCACCACAATTTTATCCAGTACATCTGCATGACCCACTACCCAACCGATACGGAAACCGGGGCAGAAGATCTTGGAGAAGGTACCAAGCATGATTACATGCCCCGTGCCGTCCAGTTCGTACATGGTCTTTTGAGTCTCGCCTTCATAACGCAGCTCACGGTAGGGGCTGTCTTCCAGAATAAGTACATCGTATTTATGGGCCAGGGCGATGATCTCTTTTCTGCGACGCTCGGTCATGGTAACGCCGGCGGGGTTCTGGAAATCCGGGATCAAATAGATAAATTTGGGTTTCTTATCCATTGCCTGAAGCTTTTTCAATTCAGCTTCCAGTATTGCGGGATCTTCTCCCTCATCATCCATGGGAATGCCGATCATTTTTGCGCCATAGGAATTGAAGGCGGATAGCCCGCCCAGATATGAGGGCAGACCTACGATCACGTAGTCGCCGCGATCAATAAACATCTTGGCAATGAGGTCCAAAGCTTGCTGGGAAGCCGTGGTGATAATCAGGTTGTCCACACTTACATCCACGCCCTGGCTCTTGTAGCGGTTTGCCAAAAGAGTGCGCAGCAGCATGTCGCCTTCGGTGGCGCCATATTGCAGGGCCATGGCGGCTTCTTTGTCCATTACTTCATTCATAATCTGTTTCAGTTCTTCCACCGGGAAGGTGAGCGGGCTGGGAAAGCCACCGCTGAAAGAGATCAATCCGGGGGTGCCGAGATACTTCAGAAGCTCGCGGATAGCCGAACGCTTCATCCCTTTGATGTTCGTGGATAATGCATTGTTCAAGTTGGTGATCATGTTGATCCTCCGTATATTTTATTTTTCTTCGTAAACCAAAACTTTCTTATTACTCTTGCGCCATTCCCGGTAAGCGTCCTTGATTTCAAGCTCCCAGACTATGCGTTTGTCCATGTCTTCAAAAGTAATAATATCTATGTAAAAAGTACGTTTATTCTTGCCCACAAAGCTTTTTTTGGGAAACTCCACTACGATCTCGCCATCTATGTTGAGAATGGTAACTTCGTTCAAAAAAACGCCTTCAGCGATCTCCAGGATCGCTCTTGCCTCCACACTGCCTGCCTGTACATCACGAAAGTGGATATTCATATATTCTCCAATCATTACTTAGTACCCCTATAAATCAATCGCTTTAAAGGTCAAGTGTTTTTTCTGAAGCTATTCCTGCCAATTGAGCTTTCTGGCTTGGCAAGCGTAACTGAAGCACCGCAACAATCGGCATAGACAGGCGCAGGAAAACCGGAATATGTCAAACATGGACGGTATCAGAGTTCCCAGTCGCTTGGAACCGATTATCTGGGCTTACAAAGGTTTTATGCCAGATTATCGAGATTTCACTTGCGGGTAGGCATGTTTAGCAATATCATATCATAAGCATAGACATTATAAAAAGGACATAGATATGCAGTTACAAATCGGCATCGACGGTATGCATTGTGCTTCATGCAGTGCGAATGTGGAGAAGAGTTTGAAAGCTCTGGGTGGAGTAAGTTCGGCTCATGTGAACCTCGCTTTGGAAGAAGCTCAGGTGGAATATGACGAGCGCAAGGTAAAGCAGGAAGCCATTTTCAAGAGTATCACCGATCTGGGTTTCAGCATCCGGGATAGTGTGTATCGGGACGAGGATGAGCATATCCGGATGATGCACATGGCTTCACGGCGGATGATATTCAGTTGGATACTCACGGCCTTGGTGTTGGTATTGATGATACCGCATATGTTCTTTGGCAGCAAGGTCTTTGGGCACAATGCCGATGCCTGGATTA
>JALOBM010000076.1 GCA_023228285.1 Candidatus Cloacimonadota bacterium
GAGACGGCTCTGGTGTAGTCGGTGCTGGTGTAGTCGGTGCTGGTGTAGTCGGTGCTGGTGTAGTCGGTGCTGGTGTAGTCGGTGCTGGTGTAGTCGGTGCTGGTGTAGTCGGTGCTGGCGTTGTTGTTGGCTCTGGTGTGGTCGGAAGCGGTGTTATTATTATCGACAGACCAGCAACAAACATACAATCATAATCGTCAAGACCAGTCAAAGTAACTGAGTATGTTCTAGTTTCTAAACTCGCAGTTTGTGTCCAATTTGCACAAGTCTGCCCAGCTAGGTTAATCCCAATGGACATTCCAAGAATTCCAGCATCGACAAATCCACCAGTAATAGACCAGCGTAACGTACCGTAAGCGTTTGGATAATCTGATGGTAATATATGAGATCGTGCTACTGGATCGGCGTCTGGATCGAGTGCTTGATATGTGTCTGTATAATCATACCATTCGATAGGGCCGCACACATGTGGCGTTGTTGGTGCGGCTGTCGTAGTCGTCGTTGTTGGAGCTATTGTAGATGTTGGTTCTGGTGTTGTTGTAGTTGGTTGCGCTGTCGTCGTTGGTTGTGCTATTACAGTAAGGGCAAATCGAACCCCACATTTACATCCACATGAGTCAGTACCATACACTAAGATAGCTGACTCTGTTCCGGCTTTTATAGCCGATGTCAGAGTAATTGTCATGTGGTTTGGTGATATAATAGTTGCTTTCCATTTAGTTGCATCCGCACTGGGCTCAACAACATAAGTGTTCGTCCCCTGGGTCTCACTGAATGTCAGTGGAATATCAAAGGGCAAAACTTGATCTTCTCCTCCTTCTGGTATTTCTGTGAATGTGTTAGCATAGTGATGTATTGGTGTTGGATCTTTACATGTTTTACAAATTATTGTTGTGGTTGGCTGTGATGTCGTTGGAGCAACAGTTGTGGTTGTTGGTCCCGCCGTCGTTGGGCCAATAATTGATAGATTTAAGAAGAATTTGCAAGTGCAATTGCAATCGTCAATACCAACAAATTCGACTACATAATTTCTAACTTCTAATGATTGTGATAAAACCCAGGGGCAGTAACCATCTGATTCACAAACCATCTTTAATAGTCTTGCATCAGTCATATCGCCAGTTATGCCCCATCCAACATTACCTTGGGCATTGCTGAAGCTGTAGCTAGTGGCTGGTATGTGATATACTTCATCCATATCAGTACCAGTGATTGATGTATATGCTCTATAATCGCTGGTCGATTGCTCTGGTCCGCACTCATGACAAATAAGAGTTGTTGTTGGGCGCGGTGTTGTCGTTGGAGCTGGTGTTGTTGTGGGACCTTCTGTTGTCGTCGGCCCTATCGTTGTTGTCGGTACTGCTGTTATGTAGATGGATAACAAAGCACGGTAACGACAATTATAACCATCTGTACCCCATATCTCGACAATATATGAAGGATAGCCACCAGATGCTATGATTAAACCAGGGACCTGTGTCCAGAAAACAGCACCACTAAAAGTAACAGACATCTTAAGGATGCCAACATTTGGCTGATATCCTTCGAGTGCCCAGTTGATTGTTGTCCCATCTGATTGTGGAAGATGAGTTGGGAGCATTGTTTTGTTATGATCTACTGGAGCATCGTCGTCATCCAATCCAACCCACGTTTCAGAATAATAAAGTGCATATGGATACTCTGGACATGTATGTGCTGTTGTTGGTGCTGGTGCTGTAGTTGTTGGTTCTGATGTTGTTGTTGGTCCTTCGGTAGTCGTCGGACCGGGCGTAGTTGTGGGCCCTTCAGTAGTTGTAGTCTCTGGACCAGGTGTTGGGCTAGATGTTGGTCCTACTGTTGGGCCAGGCGTAGTTGTTGGACCGGGCGTTGGCGTTGGGCCAGGCGTAGTTGTTGGACCGGGCGTTGGCGTTGGGCCAGGCGTAGTTGTTGGGCCTGATGTAGTTGTAGGAGTTGGTGTTGGTGTTGGGCCAGGCGTAGTTGTTGGGCCTAGTGTGGTTGTTGGATTCGATGTAGTTGTGGGGCCGAGTGTAGTTGTTGGATTCGATGTAGTTGTTGGGCCGGGCGTAGTTGGTGCTGGTGTGGTGGGGGCTGGTGTAGTCGTCGTAGTTGTTGGTGCTGGTGTAGTTGTCGTCGTAGTCGTTGTAGTAGTTGTTGTTGGCTCCGGCGTCGTAGTTGTTGTGGTCGTAGTCGTTGTTGTGGTAGTCGTAGTTGGGGCTGGTGTAGTCGTCGGTGTTTCAGGGCCAGCAGCACACGCATTTAATGTATAACCAAGACAACAATTAGCGCCGCTTAGGTTGACATCAATACCGAATAATAATGATACGTCAGTTGGTCCGGTATATGTAAACGTTAATGAAGATCCTATTGTAGAATATTGTTTACCACCAGCGACACGATTATCAGTACAGACAGCAGACCATGACACAGAGCACGAATTGGCGTCTGCGTAATCTGGGCATGAAGCACTACTAATAGATTTAGCTTCTTCACAAATATCGTTGAAACTACTGCTAAATGCTATAGAAGTCGTTATAGAACTAACACTATCATCTTTTGGTATGTTAATCGTAAAATCGTAATGTTGCACTGTGCCGTCTACAACACATTCAAAACCCTCACAAGTTTCTGAGGCAGTTTTTAATTCTATTTCTAAGCTTGTATCTAAATAGCTTGGGCAGTCACATGGACAACATATTTCTGTGACTGGTGGTATGATCGGCTCAACAACTAAGACTGGACAACTACCAGTCACATCATTGACATTGGAACAAAAGAAAAAATCTTCTTGACAGCATCTTTGTCCAGGAAATGCTGGTTCAATGATAGACCATGGATACTGTGAGTTGAGGTTTGTATCTGAGTTTGCTTGTCTCCAATCGACAACAGACGATGGAGTATAATCTTTCCATTTGAATTGGCCATGCTGGGTCCAGCATGCTTTAATCGGCGTCCATTCAACAAATTCTAGTGATGGCACGGTATACGTTTTGTCGGCATATATATATCGCAAAACATCCTTACATGTATCAATTGTCGATCGGATAGCAGCGAATGACAATTCATTAATGTTACTTATTGTCGCAACATTTGTTGTTACACAATTTTGAGATATCGCTAGTTTCGATACACAATTGTTTATAAATAAAGTGTCAGAAAAATAATAAATATCAGACTTTAAGTTGTTATACCGAAGCGTTAGTATAGCCTGTGTTGAGGCAACAGTACTATCTATTAATGCATTTTCAACAACTTTAAAAAAACCAGAACCATCTAATCCTTGCTGACCCTTGTGTCCGAGTTCGCTAGCCTTATAGTACCAAGCACCATTATCCCAATTATTTGATATTAATATGCCGGATAATATTGATGTTATTGGATCGTAATTTAAAAATGATCCGTCATTTAATTCGATCTCTGAATAGCTTATTGTATATTGACTACCATCGATTGGCTGTAGAATAGTCAATGAACTTTTTGATGAATTATTCTTAAATAGTCGTAACGATATAGCAGTGTTAATTGTTGATGGCACTGTAACGTCAATAGATAAAGCAGTATCATCAACATGGGCGGTATGTTTAGCTTCTGCTTCTCCCGCAGTACCATTTATTCCCGTATCGCCTTGTTCTCCTGCTATCCCCAAATCTCCTGGGCATCTTATCTGTGATAGTAACGCTAATAACCTTGGTCTACTGATTTCTATTCTCAGATCATTAGCTGACTCTGGTTCGAAAGTTATTGTATGGTTTGATGACTTAAATAAATAATAATACCCGGAAGTATGGGGGTATATCTTTAGATAATCAAATGTGAGTCCTTGATTGACTAATGTAGATATTGCATTAATACGTGTATAAATAGCTGGTGAAATTAGTCCATCTACGGTCTCAGTTACAACCGGAAACGTTTTATAAACGCCAATACAAGACCAAGTATTTAGTTTACTATTATACTGCCATTGGTTGCCATCACCATCTAATACGATGGTACCGTCTGTGATTCCGGTTCCATTGATCAGAATTTGTGAGGCCAACTTAAACTCCTAATAATATTTTTAAATTAATATTCAACGCTAGCGATAGAAAAAGTTGCTGTATTTCCGCAAAATGCTATTTGGTCATCTAACATTGGGTAAGAGAATGTTGGTAAATCGGCATAACAATCGATACTATTCCAAAGACAATGGTAGAAATCATTGAATATTTCCCAATTGCTTAAGATAGCCTCTGGGTCTGTGTCTGTATAACTGACATTCACAAATCCCAATATCATTCCAGTTTCATTTGTACAATGTTTTATTGTATTTGCAATAATCATCACACCGACATCGATTACCCATTTTTTAGTTCCGGATGTCGTCGTATTTGTATAAAGCCAATAGCAATGAACACCAGTGTACTCAAGCTCAAAGCTCCCATTACACATAGGACACATTATTGCTAGGGCATCTGCTAAACCAGGTACACCACTACCACAGTTATCGCCACACACAAAACCCGCCGTGTTGACATGTAGTTTTCTTGGTATCGCACCAGTGCAAAATTCGCATTTTGTCGCTGATGGTGACAATGATTGCATCTCTGATGGAGATGGCGACGGCGATAATGATAAGGATAACGAAGGTGATAAGGATAGCGAAGGTGATAATGAAGGTGATGGTGATAACGAAGGCGATGGTGATAATACAGATGGCGATGGTGATAATACAGATGGCGATGGTGATATTGATGGCGATGGTGATACCGATAACGCATCTTCAGCAGCCGTAGTAGTGCCACTATTTGTGACATTTACTGTCATAGTCAATCTATATCCGAGACAACAATCTAATCTTTCTTTGTTTATGACTGCGTTAGTTGTAATTATACCTTCGGTGCCGCTATAATAAACTGTTATAGCGCCTGTTGCAGATAATTCTTGTAAACTATTACCGGATCTTGATAGTGTTGTAGTTAGCGTCGATTGATCTGTTACACTCCAAGCGATAGGACAGTTTGCTTCTGAAACCGCGACACGCGAGTCAATTGTAAATCCAGGAATAGTATTGCTCTGTGATTCATATAATGTTCTTGCATCGTCGCAAACATCATCATATGCTAATTGCCATGTGATTGAAACCGTGGCAGAAGGATCTGAATCAAGATTGACTGTTGCATAATACTCATGTTGATCTCCGTTAACACTGCATACAGCAACTTGTGTTGATATAAGGCCATTATTTGCACTAGTTACGTTAACATCTTCAAATTCATATCCGCCCTCCAACAATAGCGATACTGGGCAATCGCAATCACATCCATAAATTGGTGATGCTGGTGTTTTCAAATCATCGACGAGTGTGACCGGGCAGGCACCAGTCACATCGTTGACGTTAGAACAAAAGAAAAAATCTTCTTGGCAACACAATTGTCCTGGTGTTGTTTCTTCGATTATTGACCAAGGATAACTGGGGTCTGATGCTTCGCTCTCATTCGCCTTCTGCCACGGCATCATGCTTGAGCCAACCTTTGTAAAATCTGGCCAAGTTAGTCTACTTGACGCAAGATGTCTTTGTCTTAAGCATGTACCAGTTGGCGTCCACTCTCCGAAAACAAGACTGGGCATTTCAGAAGTAACTGATTGTACAACATATTTTGCGATGCTTTTACAATCATTTATTGTTACTTGCAGTGATGCATATGCATCAGCTAATGACGACACCGTTGTAGTTGAACAAGACTGACTGATAGCTAATTTTGATACACAATTCGTATCAAAAAGTGAGTCTGTGAGATAATTTATGCTTTTAGTAGTGTCGCCTTGACGTATTAGTATTATCGCTTCGTCTGATGTTAAATTGGAGTCGTCTATAATGTCAGATATAATTTCTAAGAAGCCGCTTCCTGGATCGCCTTCTATTCCTTTTTTGCCTATCTGTAGAGCCTTATAGTACCAATTAGCCATTCCAAAATCAGAGCTGGTTATATATCCAATTAATTGCCCATCAGAATAATCGAGAATAGTCGCTGACGAGTCTATCGTAATGCTAGAATCAATAATCTCAAATTCAGATCCAATAATTTCTATGGTAGCTACTGGTATTGCTGAGTTTTCAGCGAAAATTCTTAGTGATATGGGTGTGGATAATGAATTGTCAACAGCAACATCAACTAATAATCTATCATCTAAGATAGTAGCAGTATACTTAGCTTCTGCTTTTCCTGCAGTACCATTTATTCCTGTGTCGCCTTGTTCACCCGTTATGCCACTTATTCCTGGGCATCTTATCTGTGATAATAACGACAATAACCTTGGTCTGCTAACTTCTATTCTTAGATCACTCGCTGATTCTGGCTCGAAAGCAATTGTGTGGTTTGATGACTTAAACAGATAGTAATATCCAGAAGTATGAGGATATATCTTTAGATAGTCAAACGTAAGCCCTTGATTAACCAGTGTGGATATTGCACTAATGCGTGTATAGATGGTTGGAGAAATTAGTCCATCTGTTGTATCAGTCACAACTGGAAATGTTTTGATAGTTCCTATATTTGTCCATGAATTCGTTTTGCTACTATACTTCCATATTGTCCCGTAGGTATCGCAAACCTCCATACCATCAGTAGCTGTCTTCGGGAGGTTTGCAATATTAGCCATAGTTTCTAGTCATCTGATGATATTGTGTTCAATAGTTCGCTCGGGTCATAGTCGATTAATGGAACTATGTGGTCTGTACTGCCATCTTTCTCGGCATCTGAAGCACAATGGACACACAACACTGCATCTGGGATTATTTTTAATCTCTCCTTTGGTATTTTTCGCCCGCATTGTTCGCAAAATACAGCGTCAGGTTTAGCTTTTTCTGTTTGTTTGTCTTTCATGTTGCTCTCTTGGTCTTTGGTGCGATGTCACTAAAACAAAACTAAATACACGAATGTAAGTACAAACGTTCAAAACTAAATATATGAATATTTGCACCACCAATTTTGAGCATGAATTATCTACCATTCTATTGAATGAGTCGATGACAGAAAGTGGTGTAATTAGTACGATAAATAGGCATCGCAAATTAAAACACCTTATCCCAGTGAAGCCAAATAATGCTGTTAGCGTAGCTGCCAAAATCCAGGCGAATCAAATGGCCTCAACTAAACAGTTTGGCCACAATTTAAAAGGTGTCAAATATCCAAAACTAACAGATAGAATGAAAGCGTCCGGATACAATTGCTATAAATTCGGCGAAGTACTATACTCAGGAACTGATGATTCAGAAGCACCAGTTAGAGCGTGGCTAAATTCGCCACCACATCGAGAAGCAATTTTACACCCAGACGTCAGAGAAATTGGTACATCGGTACAATATTCTGATGATGGTCGCCCATATGTTTGTGCAGTCGTATGCATCCCAAACAAACAAAACCAAAATGATTTGGCTGATATTGGAGAAAAAGCTTGGGATATAGCCAAGAAATATGGGAAAATGGCTGCAAAGAAGTTTCTGGTTAATATGGCTCAATCGGACGGGTTAAGAGATATAGCCAATTCACCAATAATACAAAAAATAGTAGCCAAATTAAGATAGTTAAACAGCGAATGGTAGCTTTTCACATACAAATCCAGCTGCACCTTTATGACCACCGCCGCCAAACAATTTTGCAATCTCAGATACGTCTACTGTCTCTGAATATAGGCTAACAGTATATTGTTTTCCATCCGATATAAAAGCTATACATACAGGATATTTTTTCGACTTACTTCCAAAAGCTTGAGATCCGAATCTATAAACATTCAAAGCATAAGCTTTTTGACCACCTATTGTGGTTTCGAATCCAAATGCTCTTCTCATCTCTTGGCAGTAATTGTCGCGATATTTAATTACTGCTTTTCCTTCCTCAACAATCTTCTGCCAAAGGCTTTCTTCTTCGAAAAGTAATTTCCAAACTCCACCAGTTGGAGATTGATCAAATAGCTTGAGACCCTCATAGAACGGAAGGCATTCATCTGTATGTTCCATTCTCCAAGAATCATAATCGCCAAGTAAAGTGAGCCAGTGTGGTATTTGTTTGCGCGGAAAAACAAATTGCCATGTCAACTCAGCACCACATAGGCCCTTTTCTGTAAAGTCTCGTTTTCCAGCAACATTATACCCATAAGCTTCTGCTGTCTTGTGGTGATCACACCATATAGCTCCCATCTTAGTCTTCGCCAAGACAGTCTTCATAATATCTGGTTTAAACGAAAAATCGACGATAACAACTGTATCATGTGGATCGATTTGATTTATTGGAACAGGAGTTTTGTAATCCATCTCAACTGTTCTAAAATCGTCATATTCATCCTGTGGCTTATGCGAAACATCATACCAGCTTTTGATGATTGCGGCAGCACACCGCCCGTCTGCGTCATTATGGTGGAAAACAATCATTTTTACCTCAATATGATGACCATGTATCACAAGCGTCAATGAATTTTGACATTTCTTCTGACGTTGCGTGTTTATCACAAAGTAATTTATGTATAAAACGACCAGGCTCATTTTTCGTTGATCCGATCATCGTAGCCTGCTCATTACATTCTTCAACTTGGCATTTGTCCTTCGGCCATTCGTGTGTTATTTTGTCGAATTGGATGCCCTGTATTAGGTATTCTCTCCAATGTTCTCTTGCTTCTTCTGGCGTAGCGTGTCCAGGACAATCTTCAGCACACAGCCCGACTGGCCATATTTGATCGTCATTGCGGCATGTATAATGATATAGGCCGCAAGGTTTCTTATCTCTTATGATCTCTCGTGGCTGATAATAGTTCATAATCACTCCAAACTAATTTGCCGCTCGATCTGAACCGTTTCTATCTTCGGACATTTTGGCTTCTTAATGCTCTTATAGATCAATTCATTCATCTCACCATATTTGACGGCATCTTTGAACCAAGTAGGTATCATTGATCCAGCATCACTCATAAAGCTATTAAAAACTTCGTCTAACACATATGTATGCGCCCAGTCGTTTTCACTTCTTATAGATCTACCGGCAGATTGAATAAGCTTTAGAGCAGTGAGCCATAAATAATACCTGCGATCTATTTCTAATCGTCGTGCTAACTGCTTATTTTCGATAAAATTAGGCCACGGAACCTTGCAAATTATTTGCACACGACTTAAATCGCCGTAAAGATCTAAACCTTCGTGCATTGCTGGCGCAACTATGATTGTGTTTTCACTCTCGCTATGCTTTTCAAGCATTTGCTCTTTAGTAGCAAAATTCCGCTGATATAGAAATCTACAACTATGTCTCGATTTCGTCATCAACAGATTAGCAATTGAAAAATTATGCGTATGGATAATGCCACGATCGTGTTGGTATTTATCTAATATCTCGTCGGTTCTTTGAACCAATTTGCCAGA
>JALOBM010000077.1:0-6473 GCA_023228285.1 Candidatus Cloacimonadota bacterium
ACTCAGGTGGCTCTTTATATTTGTGTTTGCTTCGATGGCTCTCGGCCCCGC
This sequence comes from Candidatus Cloacimonadota bacterium, assembly GCA_023228285.1. GTDB lineage: Bacteria > Cloacimonadota > Cloacimonadia > Cloacimonadales > Cloacimonadaceae > UBA5456. The sequence continues at coordinate 52 of JALOBM010000077.1, forward strand.
GCCGCTGGCTCTGATCTCCGCGCGCCAATGGCTCTCTGTACTGCGATCCGGTGGCTCTAAAAAAACGCGTTTCGCCACTTGTTGACGAATCTTTTAATGAGGTTGCATATCTCTTAAAAATAGGCTCTCCATCAAGGGTAATATTATATTCGTCAATTTTAGCTCCAATTTTCCGAGCATGATTGTACACTTCGGTTCGGTAATAAAAAGTGCTTTGATAAGGAACCGGGGCAACAAAAGAGAGATAATCTTTAACCTGTTGAAAATTGAGCAGGTCGATATTCTCTGGATTTATATCGTTCAGCTCAACACAAAAGAAGTGAGATTCAATGTCACTCGTTTTTTTCCGATCAAAACGGTTGATTGTGTGGAGTATTTCGTTTGCTGTATGTTTATTTCCTAGAGCATTTTCATTTATAAGTTTGCGCATCTTCTCTGCGTTGCAATACATAATGGATTCAGTATCCTCGCCTTTAACGGATGTTCTGAAAACAAGTTCCTTGCAGTATGCTAGTCCACACAGCCTACCGATACCTCTGAATCCTTTATCTTCGCCAATTTTCTTGTCGGAGTCAGCGATATTTCCAAGCGTTTGTTGGAAATATGAGGCAGGAATCCCTGTAGCGTTGTCTTCAATAACAATTTTTCGTTGGTCATTATCCAGCCATATATCAATTTTACCTTCGTCACTTTTTAGTGTTCCATCTTTAATGGCTTTATCGACCTGATCACAGGCATTCTGAATGTATTCACGGTAGATAATCTTGGAATCCTGATACATTCCTGTTGTGAGATTTTCAAGGATGTTTGCACCGAAAACATAATCTTTCATTTCTCCTTATAACCTCCGCTTACTTGAACTGTCTGTATAGTGGTTTGGGGAATCGAATCTTCAAAAGTGAACGAAAAACTGGATTCTGAATCAGATAATCACCTTGTTCAAGACGTGTCAACATATTTTGGTATGTACTAGGAAGATTTCTATAATCAGCTGACGATGTTTCTATAGAATTTGTTCTACCATAGGCATGTGTGGCACAGTTCCCGGTTACACGCGGGTGGATTGCCGAACGGAACTGTTCAGCAGCAAACAGGACAACTCCAAGAGAGCGGCCACGTTCCGTTATATCAAGGATTTCCTGCAAGATAGGTGACGACTTAGGTATTTCCTTGGATGCATACTTGTTGAGCTCATCAATGAAAATAATAATCCGTGATGGTGGCTCGACTTCAGATTCTGCGTCATACTCGCCCAACTTCAAATTGTAAATGGTCCGGACTGTATCGCCGAAGACAAAAGCCTGCTTGTCTTCAGGCAGCTTAGCGATATCGACCACGAACACTTGATTTCCACGTATCTTTTTCAGTTCGTCAGCCAGGCGACATTCATGCTTGCTTGGATCCGGGCGATTGGCAAACATGTCATCATTCTTAGTTGCTTTGTTGATGATGCGTTTAAACTTTCTCCAGCTAAGCACAGAAATTTCATTGGAAACCCGTGCCTGCCCACCGCGCCCTGCAGGCTGAGATCGTTGGGAAAGGACATCAACTTTTTCTCTGAAATCAGCCCATGTCTTTACACTCCCGTTACCAAAATCAGGATCAGTATCGTCGATAATTTTGCTAATAATTGCTTCCATGGTCTGCTGTGGATCATCAACATCGGCAAAAAGCATCTCTAAACTCTCTTTATCACTTTCATACGAGTACTTAAACTTCTGTAGTTGCTCATCTCCCATATAATCCTTTACATCTCCCGGTGACAAATAAGTACTCTGTTTCGCTGACATATTGCTTGTAAATGGAATGTAATATTTAACATTTCTAAAGGGGTCGGTAGATAAGCTTAATGATTCGTATTCCTTATTTATCTTATCCTTTTCTTCTTCCCCATCGTTTATGAAGTCATTTGGCCGATCTATAGCCATAAGATCTCTTCCCTTAACATTAAAGATAACAAAAGCTACACTTTCATCCGTCTCTGAGTTCATATATTTATCCTGAATAGCTTTCATCAGAAACATAGCGTACGATGTCTTGGCAGCAAGCCCAGAGATGCCCGATATATTTAGATGCGCCCCTTCAGGTCCCAAAATGAACTTAGAGTTCAGGTGCACAGGCAGTGTAACCTCTTCAGACGTACCTTCATACATCTTGAGGAATCCGCAAACCAGAGGGTTTTGAATGCGATCCAGCCCAAGAGCCATAGTTATTTCATCAGCGGTAGCAAGATACACCTTGGAGTTATTATGAACAGGGGTGTATAGGTTTCTAGTGTTGAAGGATACTTTGGCCTTAGCATAATTCATGCCAACACGAAGAGTAGGTTCTTCTATATCGACATTGCCAAAATCGCTGGAGATGAAATTTGTCAAGAAACTCTGAGCATCTGTGATATGTGATATATTTTCAATCACGCCGAAAGTGTAGGAGTTATCTATATGTTCAATCTTCACAATATCAAAAGCGTTTAGTTTCATATCTGAGTTAGTCCAGAAGTTAAATTCATCCATGGTTGTGGGGCTTTTTTCAGTTGCCAGGACTCGACCAATTAATTTGCTCATATTTTTTGTCCTCCTTAAAATAGATGCAAGAAACTTTCAGCACTCAGATACCGTGATTTAACGAAGGATTCGGTCATGTAAATTGGGTAAATGTGGTTCGCCCACCTAAGATCTGAGCCATAACACACAGGATTTCTTTCGTTAATGATATAAGAACTGAGAGTATCCACCAGCTCACTATCAATGCCGGTTTCGTTTTCTTCTTCTGTTACAAGGATTTTCTCAATTTTCAGGATTCCGTCGAAAGGTGTTCTAGTTTGCAGCATATCTCTCAGACGAACATACCAAACAGCGAATTTGATATCGTCCAGCATAGGGGTTGTATATTCTGCCACCGGAGTACGGTGATAGAGAGGTAATTCTGCAATGAAGCCTGGATTTGGTTTACCATTAATGTCTTCGCAGACCTCAGGGTTGAAGTTCTTTGACGCACCAATCACCCAATTGTAGTTATTCTTAAAAGTCTGGTAACTCTTTTTGTCAACTTTATAATTTGTGATTGGCCTGTACTCTAGTGACCCGTCCTTGACTAAGTAATTGTTCTGATTGAGTTTACCCTCTCGAACTAGCTCGGCAACAAGCTTCTTTTCACATTCAATCATTCTATCCTGTACACACGCTGTCGCACGATCCTCAAATTTTTTATGATCGCTATTGGAAGTCTTATATGGCAAAATGGTAGTAAATTCTATTCCAAGCCTCTTCAATTCATCGCACTCGCTCAATTTTTTAGCTGTGGCAGGCCAAAAACCAGGTTTTCCGTCTGCGTCTGCAACATCCGGCATTGATAATACAAATTCACGCTTGAACTTTGTTGGGAAGACTTTCTTGTTAACGCGGCGACAGCATCCGACACCAATCTGCCCGGCAATCACAGGATATATGACGCTCCGGCTTCCTGATTGGGCATATGCAATGTCATCAACTTTGAAAACCCTGCGGGAACCATCTAAAAAGTAGCTCAGAATTTGGTCATCTAGTGAAGCTAGTTTTTTACTATACCCTGAAAGGTTTACATATGTTCTGTGCTCGGTCGTTTCAGCTCTTCTTTTCCAGCGGATCTCACTATTACCATAATCAACAGATGGACGTTCTGTGTGGTCAAGACCGTATTTATGGGCTTTATAGCTCTTGCCACCAGTGGCCTCGGCAATTATATTCATTATTTTATTATGCTTCGCGTGGAAACAATTTCCAGACGTACTGTCTATGGTACGTTACCCCCTTAATGGATGAAATGTAGGTATTGAACACGGCTATACTCTATATTACAAAGAGCACTGACTAGTAGTTTTTTCTGCTGGCACTGTGATATTAAAGAACTATTATGAATTTGATTCTGATACAGTTTCTATGTGTCTATTTTATTTGTCTAGCTTAACGCTAACATCAAACACATTCTCTCTCCATTGTCATGATCCATTCGTCCATGGTTTTTTTGAGTTTCGACAGATCGGGAAAGGGTGAAGTGTTTCTTTCTTTATGTACAAAAAGCATAATGCCGGGTTCTTCGCTGAAGAGAGTGAAGTTAAGATCTGAAAGCAGTTGCTGGTAACTATGGACATATTTATTCAGGCAAAGGCCAAAGGAACTTGTCTTCCTAAAGTCAATTTTTGCATGGGTGGAAAACGAGGATCTCTCGATCGCAAGTATGATGTCATGTTTTATACTGGCATATAACGTATCCATCGATTTACTCCTTATTTGTGTCGTTACGAAACAAAATCAAGGCGTATAATTATAAATCTCCGACTTAAAAAACTTAGATTTTTTTATGTTGCGTCGTAGAAGCAAACTGCAACGACTCAGAAAATTCTTTTTTTGATATTGCAAATACCTTGTCAATTATGCTTGACAATATAACCTAATTTTTTTTATCTAGACATTTTTTATCTATTTCATCCCCAAGAACTTGACATGTTTTTGATAGTTCATAATTAAATTTTTTCTCCATGTATTTGAATAATTCATTGGTAAAGAATTTTATTGCTTGGTCTGGAGTTGGTGTTCTAATCAAAGCAAATCCCATTTTGGTTGCTAGTAATTCTAATATTGGATGAGCAACCATTTGAACCTGTTTTTGCCCACGCAGGTTATCTGCAGGATTGAATGCTATTTGCTCAAAAGTTGAAGCAGCAATTTCATCCGCATATTCTGGCGCAGCCTTCTTATAACCTTCAACACCCATGGCAATTGAATATTTGTAAGTATAATCTTCAAGAATTCTAAAAGTGTCAGCATAACGGCTTGCAGCAAAATGCTGTAAAAACAATCCTGGCATTACTAAAATGATTGTTGGAAGAATTGTCCATGGCTGTATGGACAAATTACCAATAGACATTTCAAATAATACGTAAGCTAGTGGAATAACGGAAATCACAAGAAATATTATAGATACAACATAAAACCGTAAGGTTTTTACAAGCTCACCAGATGCTTCTTTGCGCTTGTCATCAAAAGTACTCGCTAACGCTGCATTTGTTGCTCCGCTTAACATTGAATCTGCTCGTTCACTTAAAGATTTTATATCACTATATACTGCTTTTGCCTTAGCATCTATATCGGTCGAAAATTTGTTGTATTTTTCTGCTAAATCCAATAACAGTTTATCCACTTTAGCCATTTCACCCGCATGATTCTGCTTCATAGAATCTATTTCATCATTGAATGCAGTAGCTTCTTCTTTCAATTCCTCAAGTTCATCACCAAGATCTTCATTGCCTTTTACTAGTGAACGTAACTCTACTTGAGTTGCTTCTGATTCATCTAGAATTGTTTTAATAGAATCAAAATTATTTTTTGCATTATTTTCCATTGAAGATATATGTTTTTTAATTTCCTCAATTTCATCAAAGTATTCTTTGATGTGTGCAGCTTGTTCTTTAGCCGTTCTTGATACAGATTTAATATCTCCTTTTAGTTGGACAAGTTCCGTTGCATATTGCCTCTTGCCTTCAATATAATTTTTGTAAAGTAATGGAGAGACTTTATCTAGCAACATAATAATAGTTTTTGCTGCAATGATAGCCTTTCCATAAGCATTTGCCAAAAGAGTAAGAAAATTACTTATACTTTTACCGCTATTTCCTACTACTAATTTAGAGTCGCTAATATTGATGCAATATTCTGCTTCATTTTTATGTTGTATCGCAATTGAAAAAGATTCTTTTGATAAACATTCCGACAAGGATTTTGCTGCTTCACAAAGCTCATCTAGCCCCGAAGCAAGGTCTTTATTTATGCTACGTGGAAGCAGTGTGTTTTCTACTGTTTCTTGGTCAATAGAACGGAGTAAGATGGCGAGAGAATCAATAGCTTCGATATATTCATCTACTGTCTGCTCGCAATAACCGGCAATATCAAAAACATGTGATCCTAGTTCAGAAAAAGAATGTGGTGAATCTTTAGTTGAAACACATGGATATTCCGAAAGCCTTTCTCGCAATTCAAGCCATACCTTCTCAAAACAATCCAATGCACCAAGGTAATCTTCCCAATAAGTTATATTTAGTGACATTATTTATTTAACCTCCTTAATATTTGCTTATTGGAGAAAAAAACAGCCCCCGCATCTGCAGGGGCTAAAGGCCGTGTCTTACTCTTCCGGATTCTTTATATGTGTAGGTCATTGCCTTGCCCCATATCGCAAAGAGATCGGGCAGACAGACATCATCTGCAGGAACCGTGATAATGCTCCCGTCAGCGGAGATCAGGTCGATGCTTCCGTCACGCATTCGCCGGAGCTTTTTCAGGACCAGGTTATCTTTGTAGCAGACAAGGGCGATGTCGAAATCTTGTACATCTTCAACAGGGTTAATTACGACCCTGCTTCCGCTTCTTATTCCCCATTTTTTCATG
>JALOBM010000077.1:6483-9081 GCA_023228285.1 Candidatus Cloacimonadota bacterium
ATGCTCTCTCCGTCGGCGATTATAGCGAATGGCATCTTGCCGTCGCAAAGCATTCCTACCTCTTTTCGCGGGACCAGTATCTTTTCATCATTGCCGGAAGTTATTTCCGAAAGCGGGATGCCATTTCCGCAGCATGTGGTCTGTTCAGGAGAGAAAACTGGAATAACTATCTGATCTATTGAAATTGGTTCTTCTATTTCAAAGTAAGCATTGGATTTAATGTCAGGCTGTTCTTTTTTTACTGTCGAATCAGCAGGGGTTGGATCATCGGTTTCGCCTATAAGGTAGGCAACTGTTGTTTTGAGTATTTTGGCAAGGGCAAGCTTAGTTATATCGTCTGGTTCATTTTTGTCGTTTTTCCAGCGCGACAAAGTTGCCCCTGTTGTGTTAAGTGCAAACAGGATATCTTGATTGCTAATATTTAAGGCATCTTGCCGTAACTGTATCCGCTCACCCTTCATATCCTAACTATACATAAAACGTAATGTAATAGCAAATACATTTTATGTATACTTTTCTTGCGTTTTGTGTAAGCATAAAGCTGTTGCTCTAGTTATAAATTACATTGTATGTAATATTAATATGAGGGTAAAACTTAACTAGGTGAGGGTGATTAAATGTCATTTGCTAGAAAGTTTAATTTACTCATGAAAAAGAAGAAAATAGCCAATACGGATCTTGTAACTAAATTTCTTACGACATGTGCAACAGATTCTCGTTGGCGTAACGGTTTAAGCAATTTTCCTCTCGAAATATTACCAAAACCTTGTGTGTTTTTGGGGTGTACTCTTGATGATCTTTTAAAAACATCAAACCCTACACAACCTCCTGCGGGGCTGGGAGCTCTGCAGGGGGAGATGAAAACGGATTAGGTTCTGATCCGAAAGATTTTCTGCTCCGGGCTGTAGACGTTACGGAAGCCGTAAGGGTTGCAAACGAACTCGCCGACGAACCGCATGAAATAACACTGATCGTCAAAGACTGCGCCGACGGTACCCAGGACGAAGATATCACCCAGCAGTGGATCGACAGGGTAAAGGAAAGCGTCAGGTCCGCCCAGGAATTACTGAAAACGGTCAACGTCGGGGTTTAAGTATTAAAAATCTCCATGCAGCATGACAATTGAATACCGGGCTTATTGAAGATTATAAAAATGTGTTATGAATTTCTTAATAGTTCGGATATTTCCTGTGCAATTTCCGTAACCGTATGCGTTCCTGTACTACGTGCAACTTTATCTGCTAGGGATGGGCTGTAATTCATAACCTGTTGTTTGGTTAGATTGTGCCAAATTGGCAGTAAGATTTGTTCTCCAGAATTTGCTAATGTAATAATTCCATCGAGTTCATAGTTTGTCCATCCTTTGTTAATAAAATATGGTGATAAAACGACCAGACCAACTCGGCTATTTTTCAAACCATTATCTATTTTTCGTCTGAGACTATCTCCTATATGTAAGGTGAATTCATCGTACCAAACTGTCAGCCCTTCATATTGAAGGGCTTCGGCTAAATCTCTTACAATTTCGTCTTTATCTTCTGAAGCATGTGAAATAAAAACATCATATGTCTCATTCCCTAGCATTTTTTGCTCAGAAATATCTCTGACTAGACTAGGAATTGAGGAAAGCGCTACATTTTTTACTTCAGGAAGCGGTGATGGTAGCAATCTAAAAGATGCTCTTACACTACCAACAAGCCCTTGCATGTCGACAGCGATATGCCAATGCCCGGAGTTTGGTATTGCTATTCGGAAAGGGCGTTGTCTTACTAGCCCTCCATAATACTTATGTTGCCTGCCATTTTTGTAATTTGAATAGTTAGCACTATCCATTAACCTTACATTAGCAGCTGCTGTTAGCGTTACTTCAATAATTTCGCCTTTTTTTCGCTGTCCTAAATCATTGTAAATAAAGTTCATTTTCATTCCTCCTTATTATTTTTTGAAACAAAAATCAAAAAAAATAATTTTACGAATTCAAATAACTTTCTCACGTAATTCAGTCATCGCAATATTGGGCTTGGGGAAATATATTTTATGCAGTCGTAATTCTATAAATCATTCGTAGTTGTTTAAATCAGCCCCTTTTGGGATCGTCAGAACGTCCTACAAGATAATCCAGCGATACATTGAAGAAGTCGGCAAGGGCGATTAGCTTCGACATCGGAATGTCAACTTTGCCGCTTTCGCAAAGGCGGTAATGCCTTTCCGTTACGTTAAGTAATTCTGCTACATCCCGCTGAAGTTTTTTATTTGTTACCCGAAGTGATTTAAGACGTTTTGAAAACTCTGTGAATTCCATATGAATCACTCCTTGACAGGACATTTAATATCCTATAGAATCAAATTAACAGGATATTTAATATCCTGTGTAATGAAAGGAAAGGACTGATAAATGCGAAAAAACCTGGTTCAAAAGCGTGAAGAATGCAATCTCAAACAAACAGAGGTTGCGAATTTCCTCAACGTAACAACACGACACCACCAAGTACTTGAAGCCGGAACCTAAGAAGGCAGTGTCCCAATATGGAAAAAGCTGGCACAACGGTTTAACACAACAATCGACTGCCTGTTAGCGCAGGCAGAAGAAACAACACA
>JALOBM010000078.1 GCA_023228285.1 Candidatus Cloacimonadota bacterium
AATATCAAGAAATAGAAACAATTGGCACCGTGGTACACATTGCAATAAATAAAAAATATGCGGGTAATATAGTAATCTCAGATGAAGTCAAGGAAGACTCAGCAGAGGCAATTAAAGGATTAAAAGCGCTTGGTATAAAGAAAACTGTTATGCTAACCGGTGATATGAAAACCGTTGGAGAAAAGATAGGAAAGCAGTTAGGGCTAGATGAGGTTTATTCCGAATTGCTGCCAGCAGACAAGGTAGAAAAAATTGAATCCTTAGAAGCTAAAAAATCCAAAAAGGGTAAGATCGTATTTGTTGGCGACGGAATAAACGATGCACCTGTGCTTGCAAGGGCAGACATTGGTATGGCTATGGGAGGATTAGGCTCGGACGCTGCCATTGAAGCCGCTGATATTGTTATTATGACAGATGAACCATCTAAGATAGTTACTGCAATTAAAGTTGCTAAAAGAACAAGGAACATTGTAATGCAGAATATTATTTTTGCATTAGGAGTTAAGGCTATATTCCTTGTGCTTGGGGCATTAGGAATAGCATCTATGTGGGAAGCTGTATTTGGTGACGTGGGAGTTGCGATTATTGCAATTTTAAATGCAATGCGCGTAATGAATACTAAAAATATTTGATCAAGGATTTAGTCAACTCGATAGCTAAGGGATGTAGCTTTAGAAATCTGCATCCCTTGGCTATCTAATTATAAAAGATATTTTTAATTAGTTTTTCTATATGTGTGGTTGTTTAGACACATGAGTATTTTACTGCAAAATAATATTGACTGAAAAATCAATATCAAAAAAAATTGATTTAGAAATTGACAAAAGAAATCTGTAGTTTTATAATATTCTTAGACTATATCAAAAAAAATTGATACAGGTTAGGAGGAAAGAAAATGGCAGAATGCAAATGTATTTCAGAACAGCCAAGAATATTTAAAAAAGATGTTGACCTTTTAGATTCTGATAAATTAAATAAAATGTCAAGTTTAGCCAATGTATTAAGCGACCCTATCCGGCTCCAAATTCTTTATCTTTTAAAACAGCATAAGGATATTTGTACCTGCGAGTTTCAAGAGTTATTGGATTTAAGCCAATCGAAGGTTTCATATCACCTCAAAATATTACTTGATGCTGGATTAATTAATAGAGAAGTAATTGCAAACTGGAGACACTATAGTTTGATTGATAAAGATATTTTGGAAAAACTTGAACAATTGATGGTTTAAATTTTTTAAGCCCAATATCAAAAAAAATTGATATATAGACTATAAAGATGGCAAAGCAGCAAATTTAATAGCCGAATTTAATTTTTTTAAATGCTATATCAAAAAAAGTTGATGAACCAACTATAAAATAAATATTCTAGGAGGGATATTATGAGTAAAACAATTGACAATTCATCAATTATAACTAGCACATTAAAAGTTAGTGGATTGGATTGCCCGGATTGTGCTAAGGATGTACAGAAAGCAGTTTCATCTATACCTGGTGTACAAAGTGCAGAAGTTAACTTTGGAGCCCAAAAGTTGAAGGTTGATCACAATAATGAGGTGTCTATAGAAGAGATTAATAATGTTCTAAGCAAGATTGGGCATACCGCAACATTATTAAGCGAAAATAGAGAATCAAATAAAACCAGCAGTTCGCAAGTCATAACCAGCACATTAAAAGTTAGTGAATTGTGTTGTCCTGATTCTGCTAAGGATGTTAAAAAGGCGGTTTCATCTATACCAGGTGTACAAAGTACAGAAGTCAATTTCAATGCTCAAAAATTGAAAGTTGTTTATAACAACAGCGAGACATCGGTAGAACAAATCAATGAAGTTTTAACTAAGATTGGTCATCCAGTAACATCAGTGAAAACAGAGAATGTAGAGGATGCAAAGGCAGCTCCTTCAGAAAATGTAGAGGCTCCTTCAGAGTATGTAAAGAATGCAAAAGTAGCTCCTTCGATAACTCCGTGGTGGAAAGAGACTAAAAACGTTTTACTTGTAATATCTGCTGTGATTACAGTTTTAACATTAATTGCTGAATGGACACACATAGGATTACCTGAAACTTGGGCAAAGGTGCTTTACGGTGCAGCAGTTATAATTGGTGGCATTTTCCCAGCAAAAAAGGGATTGTCGTCTCTCAAGCACGGCCGCTTAACAATTAATACTTTGCTGGTTGTTGGTGCAATTGGTGCAATTTATTTAGGACTTTGGGAAGAAGCTTCTCTGCTTGTAGTTATATTTTCACTAGGGGAAGTGCTTGAGTCTTATGCAGTAGATAAGGCGCGTGGCTCTATTCAAGCATTGATCTCATTAGCCCCACAGGAAGCAACAGTTCTTCGAAATGGCAAGGAACTACGTGTCCCTATAGAACAGGTCAATATCGATGAAATAGTTTTAGTAAGACCCGGTGAAAAAGTCTCAGTCGATGGAGTTGTGGTTTCCGGAACATCAGCTATTGACCAGTCTTCTATTACAGGTGAGTCAATTCCTGTTGAGAAGCATGCAGGTGATGAAGTTTATGCATCAACCTTAAATGGCAGAGGGGCACTTGAAATAAAAGTGACAAAGCTTGCAGAGGATTCAACTCTTTCAAAAATTGTAGAACTTGTAGAGAATGCACAGATGAAGAAAGGTAACGCACAAAATTTCAGCGAGAGATTTGGCGCAATTTATACACCATTTATGTTTGCACTTGCAATAATAATGGCTATAGTACCACCAGTGTTCTTCGGGCAGCCTTTTGATGCATGGTTATATAGAGCTTTAGTGGTATTGGTTGTTTCATGTTCATGCTCTCTGGTTCTTTCAGTACCAATTGCCATTGTAGCAGGGGTTGGTAATGCTGCAAAGAATGGAGTTTTAGTTAAGGGCGGTATTCACATGGAAACTGCTGGGAAGGTTCAAGTAGTTGCTTTTGATAAGACGGGTACTTTAACTACAGGAAAGCCGACTGTAACCGATGTAGTAGCTTTAGGAAGTATTTCTGATGAAAAGCTTTTAAAGATAGCTGGAACTTTGGAAGTACGTTCTGAGCATCCTTTGGCTGATGCAATCCTTAAATTAATATCGGAAAAAAGATTGGAGCTTGAAACAATTGACGAGTTTATGTCAATTACAGGCCGCGGAGCTAAAGGAATCATAGATGGAGAACATTACTATATTGGCAATCCTCGTCTGTTTAAGGAGATTGGTGTTTCAGTAGAAAGTCATATAAAACAAATTGAAAGCCTACAAAACGAAGGTAAAACTGTAATTTTAGTAGGTAATTCAAAGCAGATTCTTGGTTTGATTGCGGTATCAGACCAGCCTAAAGAAAATGCAAGAAAGGCAATTTCTAAGCTAAAAGAACTAGGTATAAAGAAGATTGTTATGCTGACCGGCGACAATAAGGTTACAGGAGATGCTATAGGTCGCGCAATAGGTGTTGATGAAGTAAGAGCAGAACTTCTGCCAGAGGATAAGATTAGTGCTATTAAATCATTACAACAAGGTCATAAAACTGTTGCTATGGTTGGTGATGGGTGATGGCGTAAATGATGCTCCAGCACTTGCTCAGGCAGATGTAGGTGTATCAATGGGAGTTGCGGGTACCGATGTAGCTTTAGAAACAGCCGATATTGCATTAATGGCAGATGACCTAGACCAGCTTGTATACATGGTTAAAATTAGTAGAAAGACAGTTTCTGTAATAAAACAAAACATTGCATTCTCATTAGCATTAGTAGCATTCTTAGTCATTACTGCATTATTTGGTTGGATGCCGTTAACTACAGGACTAATAATTAATGAGGCAAGTGCTCTCGTGATTATAGCAAACGGAGTACGTTTGTTAAAAGTAAAGCAAAGCTAAATCAAAATTTAGTAAAGGGGCGAGATAAAATGGAAGCATACAACAATGTAATAAATAAAATTCAGAAAGAACTTAGCGAGGTTCAACAAATAGAAAAGTGTAAAAAATGTGAATGCTTTTTAAATGTGTTAGAAGCAGTACAGGGAGATCTTACCGAAATAGGGGCTGATAAAGGTGAGCCCATATTTAAAGATATTGAACAATGGTTAGATGCTGGGTATCAGGGCAAGCATTCCTGCCTTGATTGTAAAATTTGTTCTCCTCTTAAACCATATGAAGAGTTTAATAAAGAAGTACGCAGCGAAAGGGAAAGAAACGGCAAGGCACCGTTAAAAGTGAGATTAGCGCCAAAACCTTGTGCTTGTGGAGGCACATGTCTTACAAAACCAAAGGCATGCTGCGATGAAGAGTAAAATACACACTATGAAATTTATATTATGAGAGCTATTATTAAGAGTGAGGTGGATTGTTATGAACGATAAATTAATTCAGGAATTAAAACAAAAGGCCGAAGAATTATATAGGAGTGGAGATTATCTTTGCTCCGAGGCTGTATTTACAGTGGTAAATGACTATCTCGGTCAACCGTTACCACCAGAAGCAGTAAGGATTACATCAGGTTTTCCTGTAGGTATTGGCCTTGCTGGATGTACGTGTGGAGCACTTAATGGAGCAGTCATTGCTTTAGGGTTGAAATATGGAAGGACAGGTCCGCGACAAGATAATAAGCAAATCCTAGCTTTAAGCAAGGAATTGCATGATGAGTTTAAAAAGAAATTTGGCAGTACATGTTGCCGAGTCCTAATTAAGGATTTTACTTTCGGGAGTCCTGAGCACCTTGAACATTGCATTAAGGTTACTGGTGAAGCTACAAAAATGGTATTAAATAAATTGTAAGCAGCTTATGAGTGAACAAACCACTGATCTCTCAGTGGTTTGTCTTTTATGGTTTGTAAGGAATCCCTTACTTGTGTAGAATATACTTGTAAGGGATTCTCTAAAATTGGAGTGATGTGAGAATGAATGCTAGAAGCAAATGCTGTTGTGGATGTGAGACAGAAGCTATAACTAAAAATATGGAGTATTGCCCAGTTTGCAAGAATGAAGGCGTATCGGTAGGTAAAGTGATTCGTTGAGCATTTGGTCACAGACGATAACCGTATAAATGAAATGATTAAAGTTGACATGTTCCCGAGAACCGTAAAATCGTTGATATGTTTCCACATACCGCGAAAGCGCTAAAAAATGGTTGACCTGTTCCCGAGAACCACGACATCAATAATGGCAACTCGAGCCACGTTGAAGCGATAGTAACTATGACAAAATGATCTGTCAGTTAAGCGATGCGGGCTGACGAATGGGTAAATCGATGAGCTATTAAATTTCAAGTATATTTGGGCAGTTATAAAAATTGAATAAACGACCTGAGGTTTTATTTCCTATTTAAATATTGACAAAATAAATTGGTCTGATATCACTCAGAAAGGGGAGCTTGAAACGCTATGACAAAGATGCCGGTGGTATTCGTAGGGCATGGATCACCGATGAATGCAATTGAAGACAACATCTATTCAAGAACCTGGAGAAAAATGGCTGAACTGATTCCGAAACCTGAGGTCATATTATCCGTTTCAGCTCATTGGTATACAAAAGGCACAAAAATCATGAACGAAGAAAACCCAAAAACAATTTATGACATGTATGGTTTTCCCAGTGAATTATATGAAGTCATCTACAATTCGCCAGGTTCTCCCGAGATGGCTGAAGCCTCCAAGGCACTGATCTCAAGAGAAACGAACTACGATAACTCCTGGGGCATTGACCACGGGACCTGGTCGGTATTGGTCCATATGTATCCGGATAGGGACATTCCCGTATTTCAAATAAGTATAGATGCCGGTGCTCCTCCGGAAACACATTACAAGATCGGCAGGGAGATAAGATCCTTAAGGGAACATGGAGTTCTCATATTCGGCACAGGAAATATCGTACACAACTTAAGGCTGGCCGACTGGAGCAAAGCCGGCGAAGGCTTTGACTGGGCATACGAATTTGACGGGTTTGTCCATGAAAGCATAATGAAAAAGGACCATGACAAGATCCTGAAATACCAGGATCAGGGCAATCTTGCAAAGCTGGCAGTGCCTATCCAGGACCATTTTTATCCTCTATTATATGCGCTGGGAGCCTCGGATGAAGATGACAAGATAAGCGTTTATAATAGATCTTGCGAGCTTGGTTCTCTGACTATGACTTCATACATTTGGGGATAACACAAGTTTTTCAGGCTGAAATACATCAATTCAAACATCATTAAGGAGGATCATACAATGGAACGGAAAATTAAAAAGCAGGTTACAGGATTTAGGACACAGGACGGTGCCGGAGTGAACCTGGTCAGAGTTTTGGGACACGGGACAGTTGAGGAATACGATCCGATATTAATGCTTGATTCTTTTGACAGTACAAATCCGGATGACTATACAGCCGGGTTCCCTATGCATCCGCACAGGGGCATAGAAACGATAACCTATGTCTATCGCGGACAGATCACCCACAGGGACAGCTTGGGAAATGAAGATACGATAGCTGAGGGAGAAGTTCAGTGGATGACTGCAGGCTCGGGTATTTTGCATGAAGAAAAATTGCCTGCATCCAAAAGATTGCTTGGGGTCCAGTTGTGGCTCAATATGCCGTCGAAAAGCAAAATGTCAGCTCCTGCATACAACAGCATCAAAAACAACAGGATAGAAGAAATTTCGTTGGATGGAGGAAAGCTGAGACTTCTTGCCGGTAAATATGAAAACAGCAAGGGGTATGAAAGCAAATATCTGCCGTTGGATTTTTATGATCTTCAGCTTGATCATAATGCTTCTGCAGTAATAAATACAGAAATGGACCGCTCTGTTATGCTTTTTACCCTCTCAGGGGATGCGTACATCGGGGGAGAGCTTGTCAGGGAAAAGACGGCGGTAAAGCTTACGCCCGGCGATTATGTCGAGATAATGGCAACAGATAAAAATGCCCAGGTCCTGTTTGTCAGTTCGACATTCCTGAATGAACCTGTTTCCTGGGGAGGTCCAATAGTAATGAACACTAAGGAAGAATTGAACAGAGCATTTGAAGACTTGAAAAATGGGACTTTTTTACAAAAGGACATCTCCTATTAGCTTCCGGGGCTTGCCATAAAGCAGGACATTTTTCTGCGGAGCGTATGGATATTATTCCTTGGTTAATATACTGATCATCGGGAATAAGGAGAAAAAATGATGGATAAAGACATGATCTTTAATAAGTTTGGGCAATATTATTTTGCTGATGATATAACCTTCTTAATGGGGATCGATATACGTTTTGCCGATCATTTGGCTATTAGGATGAAGGATCGTGTTGTCTTAGAAACATGTACGGGCGGTGGATTCAGCACAATAGCAATGGCAAAATATGCAAATCATGTCTACACAGTGGAGATCGACGGTCTGCGTATAAAAGATGCTAAAAGAAATGCAGAAATTGCCGGAGTGGAGAAAAAAATAACATTCATCAACAACGACATACTATCCAAGCAAGTTGACAAAGCAATACCTGAGATAGACGCTGCATTTCTTGATCCGGACTGGGCTGTATCAGGACCGGAGCATGAGTATCGCTTTAGAAATTCAAATACCCGTCCTCCTTCAGACATATTGTTAAATTTGATTTTTCTGAAAACAGAAAATGTTACATTGATACAGCCGCCATTTATTGATCCCGGAGAATTCAAGCATTTACCTCCACATGAATGCGAAAAGTTATATTTGAATGGACAACATGAATTGTTTTGTCTTCACTTTGGTGATTTAGCAAATATTATTGGCGATAGTGAATATAGAGTGGAATGAAATCAGCCGGAACGGGAGCAGATGGTATACGGGACTTTTTTAAAAGGGCATCTCAATAGCACCGCAAAAATAGATGTATCGCTATTTCCTTTTTTTTTTAAAATTATTAGTTTGACTCTGTTAAATTAATGCTATAATTATTAAAATTATAACTAAAAGGGAGGTATAATATGTTGGTTATATTTATTACAGGTATTACGATCTTATTTGGGCTTTTCTTGACGTTAATGCCTAAGATGGCAAGCGCGCATTGTGACACAATGGATGGTCCTGCAGTAAAGGATGGCCGGATTGCCCTAGAAACAGGAAACATCAACTACGCCTACAAGTGGATCTTTGAGGATTTTGAAGGAGAACTTAAAGAAATCTTTGATTTAAGCCTTAAAGTTCGCAAACTTGGAGAGGATGCCCGGGAAGCAGCTGACCGCTGGTTCCTGGAAAATTTAGTCAGGATACACCGTGCAGGCGAAGGCGCATCCTACGATGGATTGAAGCCTTCCGGAACTGCTCTGGACCCTAAGGTCACAGCCGCAGATGAGAGTATTGCACTGGGCAATATGTCTCCGATCAAAGGGCTTGTAACAATGGAAGAGTATCACTTATTAGAAGAAAAGTTTAACAGGGCGATTGCGCTGAAAGACTATGACATTAATGATGTAAAAGCCGCAAGAGCATATGTTGAAGCTTATGTAACCTTCTTTAAAATGGCGGAGGGCGAAGAGCATGAACATCATACTGCCCATGGTCTTGGACACCATCATGGTCACTGACAGGCAATCATGAAACAGACAGAATAATTAGAAGATGCCTTCCCTGACGATGGGGGAGGCATCTTTTAAAGTTTGAAGAGGGGTTATTAAGATCGCTGATCCTAAAGATATTCACGGTAACGTTAAGCTTTCCATTTTTGGCGTAGGTCCTTTTTATGTTTTTCTCATTACTTTATTGGCAGCCGCTGGAATTCGTATTTCAAAGATAGGATATTTAGATGGCGGCCGTATTGATCCTCTGAGAATACCAATGTCTGTTATGGGAACTGCTTTGCTTGCTTCAGGCGTTTGGCTGTGCTTAGGGGCTCTAAAAACAGGCAGATTGATCAAACATATAAAGGAAAAGAAACTGATCACTGACGGCGTCTACGCTTGGGTCAGAAATCCTTTATATACAGGGATCACTTTTATTGTTACAGGATTTATTTTTTTTGAAAACAATCTGTTTCTCCTCACTTTAATTATTTTTTTCTGGGGTATTATGACCTTGTCAGTAAAGAGAGAAGAGAGGTCCCTTGAAAAAATATTCGGAGAAGAATATAGGTCTTACAAGCTGAAAGTAAACAGATGTATTACTTTT